>JBJEJT010000312.1:0-9301 GCA_051878255.1 Candidatus Cryptobacteroides sp.
GTCGCGGCACACGTCTGACATCATTCCTCTCCACACCGTCGAGCCTATCCGTAACTGTCCCCGAACATCATCCCTGCCACCCATCAAATAACGTCATCCCAGCCATCCGTCCGAGCCCCGTCATTCCAGGCTTGACCGGGAATCCAATTCTTTGAGACAGCCATCCAACATACTGTAACGTCATTTCCGGCTTGACCGGGAATCTGATCCGGATGCAGATTCTTGAAAAAATCGCATCTCCGATGTGAACTTTGCCATCCTTGGTGTGTATTTACACATAATTCAATTCCATACTGGGGTATGAGGACCTTTAGTGGAATAATAAAACTGTTGAAAAGTTATGTAGTCACTCCGTTTTCAGGGAATATATAACTGATATGGTGAACCGCTTGAATAAATGTTCGAAAGTGGGGGATGGTAAAAACTGATAACCTTGTGGGCATAACCATCTGTTGGTTGTGTTCTGTTGTCCTTGCACTTCTTTCTGTAGTATCCTGCAGGAAGGAGCACCTCGTGCATAATCCTGTCCCGGACACATCGGCTCCCATTTCATTCTCCACCTATACGGTCAGCAGCAAAGGTCTGGACCCGATAGACGATGGAACCCTGCCCCAACAGTTTTTCGGAGTGTTTGCCTGGTGGGTGCCTGCCGCCGATACTTTCGGTGCCGGACACAAGGATAACCTGTACATCGACAACGTCAAGGCAATAAATGACGGTGTAGTCTGGAAATGTTCCCCGACTTGCTACTGGCCTGTAGCAAACAACGCCTGCTTTTTTGCCTATGCACCATACATAGAATCCACCCAAGCCGAAGCCTCGGACCCGACGGCAATGTCTTTCACCTTCCCTTTGGATTCTTTCTCCGGGGACGGGATGCCCAGAGGGTCATTCACCCAGACCGACAATGTAACAAGGCAGGTTGATTTTTGTCTTGCCACTCCGCAGCTCAATCTCGCAGCTTCCTACGGAACCGTCCCAATCAAGTTGGACCACGCCCTGAGCAATCTCAAATTCTACATAAGAATCAAGGGCACCGAGAAACCGGGCACGGTGTACAAGGTGGAGGAAATGCAACTGAGTGGTCTCATCAAGTCCAACAGTTTCTCATTGTTGAGGAATCCTGCCGAGGGGGAGAAAGGTTTCGTCTGGGATAATCCCGGAGAGAGTGCTGTCTATGACGCGACCTACACCTTGAAAGACAGCGGCTCTCCAACGCATATCTCACCGAACTCTTGGATAAAATACAGTTCGGAAGAAGCGACGGAGGATAACAGCACAAAGATAAACGACCTTGACAATGGCCGTCTGTATCTGCTCCCCCAGACGCTTACCTCCAATGCAAAGCTCAAGATTACCCTGGCGTTGTACAAGCAGGCCAGCAATTCAAGCGAATACACCAAACTTTCCAGCCTCCAGCCGTTTACCCTCTCCCTGCCATCGATGGAATGGAAGCCTGGGCAAACGGTCTCGTACTTTCTCACTTTGGATTTCACCGATGGGGAATACTACATAGACACAGCCATATCCGTCAGGATGGAAGACTGGAAAGAATCCGGCAACAGTCATACTGAAGAAACCATAGAATGAAACGGCGTACTGTCATATACACCTCAATCCTTTTGATTCTGGCATCCTGCGGCATCTCTCCGTGCGAGCAGGAACCGGGGATGTATGCCCTGAAACTGAATGTCAATGCCGGGATGCAGGAATGTGGAACCAAATCGCCTATTTTCCCGTCCGGGGATCCGGATGGGGATGGCTGTTATGCAATGCCGGACGGTTCAACCTATGGGTTGTTCATCTGCAAGCACAGCGAATCAACCCCAAATCCCTATTCAGCCCATTCCACCAACTACAACAATATCCAGGTGTCGAAGACCGGGGCATCATCCTGGAATTTTACATACGGAAGCAGGACGGACGAGTCGATGTATATTCTCAGACAGTCTGAAACGGATGCGGAGGGGAATGAACAAACGGTCAAGGCGGACATTTTTGCGTATGCCCCATACGACAAGACGGTAACATCCCCTGAGATGATCCCATACCAGTTCTCGCTTCAGAGTGACCTGATGTATGCAGCGCAAAATATGACGGGGGACTACAAAGGGATAGACCCTGAGACGGCTGCTCCGAATCCTTATCCTGTAAATCTCGTGTTCAGGCACGCCCTTGCGCTTTTGGAATTCAATTTCAGGCTAAAAAACAATGTTGCAGGATTTGCCGGTGCATCATTGAGCAAGATTACCGTTACTGCCGGGAATGAGACCCCTAAGGAAAACCTGTACACGGATGGCACTTTCAATTCCGTAGATGGCACGGTCACGGGTAGCGTTACCGGGGAGTTGTCCATTGATATAATCAATGCACAACTCTCGTCGGCGAACCCCAGCGTCAAGGCATATATGCTGATGATGCCGACCTCCGATTATGAGGATGATGATTTCAAGTTCACTTTCCATTTCGACAATGTGGAAATCACTACTTCGCCTTTCCTATTGAAGAGGGAGCATCTGGAACACTCAGACGGCACCACCTACGGGTTACAGGCAGGCTATAAATACAGTTTCAACTTCGTGCTCGACAACTATCTCCATTTTTCCGGAGTACAGACCGGGGAATGGACCACGGAGGATGAACCATTGATAAATACGGAAATATAGATGAAGAAAGCGCTGTCATACCTCCTGGTTCCATTTTCCATCCTTGCCTCCTGCACCAAGGAAGCAAAGGATGTGGGGAATCTTGTCGAGGTGCCTTGGGAAATCTGTGCGACCAAGGCAGGGGTGGTGGAAAAAGCCACCTACAGGGCTTGTCTTTTTTCCGCCGGACAAATCGTCGCGGAGGGCAGTTACTGTGGTTACCAGAATCCGAAAGGCTGGCTATACCCGTGCAGGACGGACGATAGTGGAAATGCACTTGATTCATCCGGTAACATAGTGTCCTGGGATGATGGACAATGGTCCGAAAAAATCGACAAGGATTCCCAATGGGCATTGAGGGCAAAGACTGGAGTCAGCACATATTCATTGGTATTCCTGTCTCCTGCCCTCGAGACAGAAACTGATTCCGACGGTGCCGCATACCTTCAAATCGACAGAACCTCGGTCGGATGGAAAGCATCGGCTGCCGTGAATGTCCAAACTGCCGGAATCACCGTCAATGGGTCCTATGTTTACAATCTCTATGACGAAATGGCAGTGGATGCGTCAGCCAACCGCATCATCAACGAACAGCGGTCGAAAATCACCTTGAAGATTGCCTGTGGCAAAGCCGATTATACGGATATCGTGTCAGTGTACTTCGAGGGTGTGGTTTCGTCAGCGAAATACCTTCCTTTAACCTCCGAGTACAGGGATCCGGTTTTTGACGGAGGTTCGGAAAATCCTCTTGAAACTTATTATACGACAAATACTTATCCATCATCAGACGGGGAATCTGCGGGAGAGGGGGATAAGTTCGTTTCCCCGGAGGGCAATCCTGTCAATCTCACCCACAAGGCGGGCATAGGAACCGACGAAACACTCTGGTGGAAGAACTTCAGTTCCGAGGATGAATGGAAAAGAGGAACAGGGGGCCATATGCTCACAGCCATAAGGGACTTCTACATCCTGCCCCTGGATTACTCGAAAGAAGAAGGAGGTGAACTTTACTACAAGGATATGGTTCCGGAGATAGTCGTGACGGAAAAGAGCAAAATCGATGGCAAGGACAAGAAGATCACCCTGCAGCTCGCGGCAAACGTCGAACCTATGAAAAACTATACGGTTTACCTCTTCATATCAAACATTGACGTGAAGGTTACCCTGGTCATAGATGATTGGGAAGACGGGGGAAATCAGGAAGTGATGTTCGGGCAGGGAGTTGCCAATGAGGGCAACATTTGCATAATGGATTGGGATGCGGTGGACGCAGGCACGACCATAAGCAATCCTGTCTGGTTGCCGGAAGGAGTCTCCATCGACGGTTGGATTGAGGATGGAACATCCATTGGGTTTTGAGTGATTTTGAGATAATTTAAGTTTCGCGAGTGCTAAACACCGCTTGAGGAGGGTATTCGGCACGACAAAGTCCCTCCCCTGAGGGGAGAGGGATTTATGGCGGAGGAACGTGGATAATAAAAGAAAGTGCGTTGGAAAAGGTTCGCAAGTCTTTCCAATGAACTTGAAATCAAATAATTAAGACTTGCGAAACTTGAGTGGGATAATAATGTTGAGGACAATGAGATACAGACTGATATTCATAAGTTTGCTTTTGGCGGTGCTGTCTGCCTGTACAAAAGAAGTCCTGCAGGAAGAAATGACTGTAGGGGAGACCGTCACAGTGTCTTTGAAGTTTACAGAGTCTCCTGTCATAAGCGGATACGGTTCCACAAAAGCCATAGACGAGCCGGATTTGGGAGAAATCACCACCCTTGACCATATCAAGAATCTTTGTATTCTTCAATACAATGGAACCGGAGATGATGCGACACTGGTGGGAGACGTGCACTATCTCACTGAAAACAACCCTGACGAAAACAAGGGACTGGATTTCGACAGAATCAATCTCGTTGCCTCTGCCGATGCCGTCCACACCTTGGTCTTCTTTACCAACACCTTTGCAAAATTGGCAAAGTTCACTACTCTTGGGGCATTGAAAGAAGCCACCAAGAACATTTCATCCCAGGAGGATTTGTTCGGATACGACAGCACGGTGGCACCGACTGAAGATGAATTCCCTGATAACAGGACCTACTATCAAAGACTTAACGGATTCACGCAGACCGTGGTGAAGCAGGATACCCCCATTACCTGCAATCTGAAACGCAGTATTGCGAAAATCAAGGTCGTCATAGACAATGACGGTACGGACAATCTCAAAATCCTCAGTGTGCAGTTGAAGAACATTCCGAAGACTGCCAGATATTTCACGAACTACACAGGATTCCAGGACAGTTTTGACCCCAAGAGACCTCAGCGGCTGGATTATCCGGTCAGGAATATGTCGGATGTGAGTGGGGGCGCCCAGAACGAGACGATGGAATGGTATATGCCTTCGAATATGAGGGGCGTCGATGCCTCTAATTCCCTCGAGGAGAGGAAGAACACGTCCAAGAATGCGGAAGGTGCCACCTGTGTCCAGATCAATGCCTTGTATTCCGACGATGAAACGCCGATTGCCTATACTTTCTATCTTGGCGGGAACCTGGTGAACGATTTCAATATCGAGCCTAACAAAGCCTACACCTACACTTTCAAATTCAGGGGCAAGGGAGATGCCTCTGTGGACAACAGGATTGAAGATATGTCAGCCTATGACTTTATGTATGACTCCAACTGCTATATGCTCACTCCGCCCCCTTTCGCAAGCCGTTCCTACACTTTCAATGTGGTCCACAGACCCAATGTCTTCTGGGGTACGTCATCAGAGGACAGATACGGAATGAAAGCGGATTATCCGAACAACGAAGTCACGCAGGCAAGTACCTGGAATGCAAAGATACTTTGGAGCGACTTCAATATGACCCAGGAAGAGGCAAATGCATTCCTGTCTGTGAAACAGGGTACTGGAGCAGGCTCGTATATGGATGCCACCCAGAGAGTCAAGGTTACAGTGCCTGCCGGGTGCGAAGGCAATGTCGTTATAGGAATGTACAAGAACCAAGAAACTGACATTCTCTGGTCCTGGCATCTTTGGATTACCTCTTATGTACCTGACAAGTGCGTGTCGATCTCTCCCGCAACCGGGCAGTATGTCTATGCGGTCACCGGAGGGGAAATCCACAGGTATGGCGGCTCATCCTGGACAGGGAGCGGGAAATATGCATCGGGCTTCGCTATGGACAGGAACTTGGGGGCGAAGGGACAGAACAACTATCAGGACAATGTCGGAAGGGGAATGGGATATCAATTCGGAAGAAAGGATCCTTTTCCCGGAACATATACTGTGTATAAATATGATGCTGACGGCAACAGTACTGCAGTCTCAGATATGCCGAAGACAGATGCGAAATCTGTGGATGCTATAGCAGCGGGAAACAAGAATGTACCTTATTCGATAAATAACCCGACCGGAATGATTCTGTGCGAAGATGGACAAGCCTGGACGACTAATGATATATTCCATCCTAATTTGGGGACAAGTGTGGTGAATGAAATGGTATGGAATGATCCGAATATCGAAGACGGCAGTTATTCTTCATATACGGATTATGATGAAAAGTATTCTGCCACCGGAAAAACCATTGCAAAATCCATATTCGATCCTTGCCCTCCGGGGTGGACTGTGCCTGAATTGGAAGCAGTGGCTGATTTTGAGAATAAAACCTCTTGGGAAAGTGATTACGGGAAAGGAACCGGCAGAACATATTTCCCTGAAGGCACAGTTGGTGATTTGAATGCCCAGACTGTATTTTTCCCGAATGACGGTATGAGGGCGTACAAGGCAGGCTCACTCGGTTCTGTCAATAATGGTTTTTATTGGTGTTCAGTATCTGCGTACTGGAAAAGAGGTCAGGATTTTCAGTTTGGAGCCAGTATTATGGAACATATATATAATACTCACGTCGGCTATGCAATTTCAGTCCGTTGCGTAACAGAATAACCCCGTGGAGATGCGAAAGAAACTGTTCATAATTCTCACTTTGGCAATCATCTTCTGCCTCCCGCAGAAGTTGTCCGCCCAGCGTGTGTCCCTTTCCACGGACCTGCTGGAATGGTGCACGCTCAGCCCCAATGCCGGAGTGGAATTCACGGTTTCAAGACATTCCACAGTGGCTGTTTCCGCATCTTTCTCCCCGTGGAAAGTGAGCGATGCCCTATGGTTGCGCCACGTCACGCTGACCCCGGAATGGCGATGGTGGTTCGAAGTCCCGCTGTCCGGCAGCAGCCTCGGGCTGAAAGCCGTCTATTCTTGCTACGACTTCGGCGGCTTGCGTGGAACCAGGGCAGGAGGTCATCTTCTGGGTCTGGGCGTCGTCTATGGATATTCCGCAATAGTGAACAAGAGAGTCAGCATCCGGCCGCACATCAGCGGAGGCGGAGCTGTGAATTACAATAAAGGCAGATTCAGCGTATTCCCGACGGCTGACATAGGTCTGGACATACAGATAATATTGAAGTGAAAAGGCTGGTTTACATATTCTGCATTCTACTGTCGATGGTCGGAAACATCCGGGTGTCGGCAAAGGATATGTATGATGCCGAGGTTTCGGATATACTCGTTCAGGGAGCAGTCATCGATATGGCGACACAGAAACCGCTTGCGGGCGTCAGCATTGTCCGCAACGGCTTGCGCATAGCGGTTACCGACTCCGATGGCTTCTACTCCATCACCGTGCCTGCCGATGCTACTCTCTTTTTCTATGCCACCGGCTACAACGGCTACAAGACCGTAGTCAATAACCGCCAGGTCATAAACGTGTCGATGAGCGAGATTGTGCTTGCCCTGGGCGAGGCTATCGTGGTGGGGCAGATGTCTCGCAAGACCATAGTCGTGGACCAGGCAGACCTGGAAGTGGTGGGCAACTATCTGCATCTGAAGACCAAGTTCCGGGTGCCGAAGCACGTCTTCAGACCACAGCGCCGTTTCATCGTGCAGCCCACGCTCCATAATGTCTCCAAAAACAAGAGCCTTTTCTTCAGACCTGTGGTGATGGACGGGAAAATCTATGCACTGGAAAACGAGAGGATGCTGGAGTCCTACGAAGAATTGGAGGGAGACCCTCTGGCACCCTACACAGTGGAAAATGACCTGGACAAGACCCAGTACATCTATTCCTATCACGACTCCCTCTTCGTGGCAAGGGATGAGATGGACAATGACTATCGTGCCGAATGTTTCCTCAGCGTCAATGGGGTGTATGAAAAACCAAAGAGGGATTACAGGGACACCGTTGTCATAGCCAAAGGCACTGTGAACCCCCTGAGGTTCTTCCGATATGACATCCTCCCCCTGGAACTCAACGACACCAGCCTCATTCCAAGGCCGCGGCTGGAACTCATCAGTTCCAAGGGTGTGTCCAGGGTAAACTTCCTTGTGGGAAAGGCAGTCATAGACGAGAACGATTCCACTTCCGTGGCAGAACTGAATGCAGTCAGTTCACGCGTGGACAGCATCCTGGGCAATAAATATGCTACTCTCCAAGGGGTGTCCGTAACCGGTTACGCCTCTCCGGAGGGCAATTATTCCAGCAATCGTGTCCTTGCCGGGAAACGTACTGCCCTGATTCTGGACAAGGTCACCAGGACAATCCCTTCCGGCATCAGGGACGGACTTGCACTGGCAAATAAATCCGTGGTGCTGCCCTGGTCCGAGGTCGCACGTCAGATGGAAGACGATTCCTTGCCTCAGGCGTCGAAAGTGAGGATGGTTGTCACCAGATATATGGATGACTTCCCGAGGTGTCAGTCTGCCATCAAGTCGATGCCGGAGTACGACACCTTGATTGCCAGAAAATATCTGCCACGCCTGCGCAGGGTGGAATACGAGATTGACTACAGCGTCTTCAGGAACCTCACGGACAGGGAGATAAAGGAGAAATACGATTCCGGCAGCCGGGACCTTACCCGACACGAATGGTGGAGGCTCATAGAGACGGCTCCGGACGAGGCAACCAGGATCAGGCTTGAGCGTATGTCGCTGAAGTCCTATCCGGACTTTACCCTGGTTGCGAACCGGGAGGCAGTGCGTTTGATCAGGGACCGGAAACCCGATATGAATGTGCTTGCCCCTTGTGTGAAAGATGGCTGTCCTTTCGAGGTCACTTTCAACCACGCGCTCGCCTGCCTTGCTTCGGGAGAAGTGAAAGTGGCTGACTCCCTCGTGCAGAATCTGCCGGCGGATCCCCGGATTGACCTTCTTCAGGCAGTCATCGATGTGGAAAACGGCTATTTTGAAAAGGCATATCCTATGTTTGCGTCTATGGGCGGACTGAATGAGGTGCTGTTGCTGATGTGCCTCAAACGCGACAAGGAGGCGTATGAGGCTGCGAGCCGCCTCCTGGAAGACCCTGTGAACAAGCAAGACCCTCAGGTTTGGTATGTGCTCGCCGCCTGCGCCAACCGTCTGGACGACCTCGGGACGGCTATGGATGCGTTGCAGTGTGCCGTCAATCTCAATCCAAGGCTCAAGGAAATCGCAAGGGTGGACAGCGACGTTATGGATATTATGGACATTCTGGAACCCAAAGACGAATGAGATTGAAACCTGCATATCTGACCTGTGTGCTGGCGTTCCTCGGGATGCTCCTTCCGCTGTGCCCGGCATCGGCGCAGAAGCCTGGCTCTCCCCAGAACGACTTCGATGCCCTGGACTA
>JBJEJT010000313.1:0-2268 GCA_051878255.1 Candidatus Cryptobacteroides sp.
AGACGCTGAGATAGTCGTAGGCTCCTTTGGTGATGTTGTAGAATCCAGCAAGTGAGACTTTCATCCCGCAGAATGAGGCGTCGATGCCGATCTCGGAGTTATAGTTCTTCTGCCATTTCAACTCCGGGTTGGTGGTCATCGTATATGGCTGGGTGTAATATACATAGGAGGCGGAATCGCCGTGGGAGAAGCCGAAAGTCAGTATGTCCCTGTATTCCTGTTTAGGGTAGAGCACGTAGTAGGACGGAAGTTTCTCCGTCACGCCCCAGCCCCCTCGCAGGGAAACGTTTTCCCCGAAGTTCCACTTGAGGTTGAATCGCGGGGAGAGCGTGGTCTTGTGCCTATAGACGGAGTTGCGTATGAAAACGTTCTCGAGCCTCAGTCCTGCCATAAGTTCCAGGGAAGTCCTGCCTACGGGAACGGTCAGGTGTTCTTCGGCATAGACCGCGAGGTTGTGCATAAAAGGATAGTCGGTGTAGGGCCGTGGCCTGTAGCCTGTCGGTGCGAGGGACGGGTCCTCATAATACTCCCCCTGTCCGGCATTGCCGTTTGCCTTCCACTGGATTCCGGCTTTGAGCGAGGATTTCACTTCGTTCCACCTCCGGTGCCAGTTGTATTTCAGCGATGCCGCGAAATCCAGTTCCTTGGAGTCCACGACCTGGTCGGAGAAATAGGTGAGGGGCAGGCGGTCTGCGAGGAAATAGCCCTCGTTTACGGAATGTACCGATGGCTGTACGGAACTGCGGGACTCGTATTTGTGGTAGCGCGAGAGATTGTCCACGAAATTCACGGAGGCATCCGCCTGGAGGTTGGTTATCCAGGATTTGTTGAGCAGCCAGGTGAGTTTCGCATTTGCCATCAGGACGTTCTCACGGGCTTTCTGATACTCGCCCTTGTAGGCGTCAGGGTCGTCTTTGGTGTTCATTCCGCCTATGTTGCCGCTGATGCCCGTCTCGAGGCGGAGCACTTTCTTGAATGAGTTGCTGTAGTTGAGCCCGATGTTGCCCCTTGTGTATGACTCGTAAGGGGTGCTGAGTTTCTTGACTGCCCTTGCCCATTCCCCGCTGACGTTAAGCACGCCTTTGTCCTCCTGCAGGTCGAGACCTTTGGAGGCGGACACCTGCCAGGTTCTCGGATTAACCGAGAAAGTGATGTTCACGGGGGTGCGTCCTTTCTTGGTGTTTATCTTGATGATGCCGCTGGAGAGGTCGCCGTATTCCGCAGATGGGACTCCCGTGATGACTTCTATCGACTCTATGTTTTCCACCGCGACACTTCTCGTGCCAACTCCTGTCGGTTCATTGAGTGAGGCGTTGTTGCCGAAACGCACTCCGTCTATCTCGACGGCTGTTCCGAAAGCCGCGTTCCCTACGCTCTGTCCTCCGTCCCTGAGGGTCAGGATATTGTTGGTCGTGAGGTCCGGATTGACTGTCTTTCCACCGGGGAGCAGGGCTGCGATGTCTGACATATTGGACATCTGCAGGTGGTCCAGGGCATCCCTTCCTATGTTCCGGCTGGTGCTCAGACCGTCTTTTGGCCTCTGGGCTGTGACCGTCACTCCGTCGAGGGCGAGGGAATTCGGGCTCAGGCTGAAGACCATTTCCTCGATGTCGCTTGTCAGGTCTATGTCGATCGTTTGCGAAACATAGCCCAGACAGGACGCTTCAGCCGCATATTTGCCCTGATATACTTTATCGAAATGGAATTGTCCCTTTGAATCGGTAATCGTCCACAGGTAATCGGTGCCCAATCTCACTGCCGCACCTGCCACCGGCTCTCCCGAATCGGTGGCAACGACTGTACCAGCAATGCTGAACACCCGCGGCGCCGCTGACATACCTGCTGCCAGAAACAGGGACAGTAATAGTGTAAATACCTTTTTCATAACCACCACTAATATCGTAAGCCCTGAATGATTTTGAACGTCTTATGGATATTTTCCGGTCCGAATCTTCTCCCTCATAGGTCACGCAGCAACGGCTACGCCCCCTCTCCGGAAGAAAATCATATCCATATCCGCACCAAGTCGTTTCTCAACGCATACATAGCGAAGGTAGAAAAATACATTCTCCTATGCAAGAAATGTGGACAAAAAATGGTTTCTGCCCACACCCGTATGCCCTATCTGAACGGGCATAATTGCGATTGTCTCCCCGTTTATCCCCCTGTCTCTCCCGTCATTCCCATAGTTCCCGCAATCCTCATCTCTCCGCCATTCCCGGCATCCTCATCATTCCCGTCATTCCCGGCATCCTCATCATTCCCGTC
>JBJEJT010000314.1:0-2262 GCA_051878255.1 Candidatus Cryptobacteroides sp.
GTTGGAGTAGAGATACTGCTTCTTGGACAGGTGGGTGCCAACATAAATGGGAATGAAGTTGCCTCCGGGATATGTCGTGAGGTTGGCTTCCAGATTGTCGGCATAGGCTTCCAGGTCGCAGACTGTGGATATGTTCCCGATGATGTATTGTTCGCCGTGGTCTATGCTTTCGAGATGGGCCTGGAGCAGGGCAGAAAATTCCTCCGCCGTCTTCGGAATGGTCTTGCCGAACGGCTTGATGTCCAAGTATTTGGTGCAACTGCAACAGATTAGTAATCCGATTGCCAGGTAGATACTTCTCTTCATAGCGTCAGAAATTTATGTTGAGGCTGAATGTGAATGAACGGCTCTGGGGATAGACGGCACCTGGGGATTCCGGATCCAGCCCGCTGTAGTTGGTGATGGTGAAAAGGTTGTTCATCAGAAAACTCAGGCTCATCCCACTCATTTTCATAGCATCCGTCCATTTTTTCGGAAGGGAGTAACTGATGGATATGGAGCTGAATTTCAGGTAGGAAAGGTCTTCGAGGAAGATTGCTCCGGAGATGGTGCTGGAATATGGCCGGGTGCGGTTGAGGTAGTTGCCGCTGTCGTCAGTGAGCCTTGGTCCGTATGCGTCCACAATCCTCGGGTAGCCGTCTGTGACCGGATTGGCCTGGGTCCATCTGTATGAAGCATTTCTGTTCACGTTCAGATGGTTCACATAAAGGTCACTCCTGGAGGATTGGACGGGTTCATTCACGTTTTTGTCAAGAGAGGAATAGGATACCGGACAACTGATGTCGTTAAGCACCTTTGCTCCTGCGGAAAAATTGCCCACTATGTTGAGCGACAATCCTTTCCAGGAGAAAGTGGTGGAAAAGCCTCCACTCCACGGGGCGTTGGATGTACCTATGTAGAAGAGGTAGTTCTGGTATTGCTGGTAGTCGGTAATGTCCTGGATTACTATGTCAGGACGCAACTGGAAATCGTAAAGTCCCACTTCCGGATTTATGCCATCGGTCTTGCCGGAGAAAATCTTGCCGAGAGGGTAGCCTACATAGTAGTCGCCATAGATGCTTCCAGTAGGGGATTCGTATTTGGTGAGACGGTTCTGGTTGTAGGCTGCATTGGCTGTTATCCTCCAGTTGAAGTCTTTGATTCTCAGTATGCTTGCCCCAAGAGTGAGCTCCACTCCCTGGTTCAGCTGTTCGGAAGTGTTGTAACTCTGAGTCGAGAAGCCTGTGGAGGTGGGTACCCTTACCCTGGTCACCAGGTCGATGTTCTTGTTCTGGTAATATGCCACCTCCCCGGTAATCCTGTCTTTGAGGAATCCGAAACTCAGTCCAACGTTGAGGGTCCTGTTCTTCTCCCATCTCAGATTTGGATTGGGAGGATTGTTGATCGTCCCCTGGCGGTAGAAGTCTGTTTCGGTGTTCCTGTAAGTTGTCAGGTAATTCATAATCAGCACTGGATATACAGTCTTGTTCACGCCTCCGGTATATCCGAATCCGGCTTTGAGGCTGAGGCTGCTCAGGACAGGCTGTAATGCTTGCATCCAATTCTCTTCGTCAATGTTCCAGGCACCGCTGACGGACCAGTTGAGGTTGAACTGTTGTTTGCTTCCGAAATTGCTGGAGCCGTCGCTGCGGAGGGTGCCGCTGAAAATGTATCGTCCAAGTGCGCTATAGGTGGCTGTGCCATAGAAAGATGCGAACGCATCCTCGATAATGGACTGACCGGAGCAACCGTCCAGGATGTTGCCGAAGGAAGTGAGTTTGTCATAGTCGATTGTGATTCCGTCGGCGGAAGTGAAGAGGGGAGTGGAGTTGTTTCCGGTCACGGGGTCGTAGCCATAGCGTTTGGTGAATATGCTCGTGGATTTGGACTTTCTGATTTCGGCACCTGCTATGGCATTGATGCTGTGCGCCTTGAGAAATGTGTGCTCATAGTTGAACTGTCCCCGGACAAGATAGGAAGTGTTTACGCTCTGGCTCTGGGTTATTGAGCCGTATGTGCGTTTTGAAGTGATGGTATTGTTCTCGAACGGTCTGTCGTTCCAGGCTGCGTAGGTGTCTTTCCCGTTGATGTTCTCGGAATAGTCGGAACTGTAGGAGAAAGATGCCAGACCATTGAAAGTCAGTCCTTTGGCTATATAGATGGTGAGGTCACCCCGAATGTTGGTCGAGGAGGATGTCGCCTGGCTTGAGGTCTCGTTGATTTCCCTCATTATATTGAATCCGTTCTCCGGAAGGGACTGGGTGAGGGAACCGTTGGAAGGAC
>JBJEJT010000315.1:0-2254 GCA_051878255.1 Candidatus Cryptobacteroides sp.
GACCTTCAGTCTCTGGAGGCACCACATCGAGGAAACTGCAGGAGTACAGGCACGATGCTGCGAGCGCAGAAATCATCAGTTTGTATATATGATTGATTCTCATCTTATTAGAAATTTACTTGAACACCTATGTTGAAAGTGCGGCTCAGAGGATATGTATTGAAATTCAATTCCGGGTCCCAATACTTGAAAGGAGACCAGACTGCGATATTGTCCCCACTCAGATAAACCCTGCAATGAGGGAAGGTGTAGCCCACTTCAAGAGTTTTGAAGCGCAGGAAACTTCCGTTCTTCATCCAGAATGAACTTGCGACGAGGTTGTTTTCCTGCTGTGCCTGCGCCGTAGCGAGTCTCGGCCATACGGCAGAGGAATTGTCCGCCCCTTCTTTCCAATAGCCGTCTGCAATCCACTGCATCAGGTTGCGGTCTGCCGTCCAGCTCTGGTTGAACGGTTGCACCGAAGACGGAGTAAGCATAATCCTGCGGTTTCCGGAACCGTTGAAGAACACGCTGACATCGAATTTCTTCCAGGTGAGGCTGACACCGAAACCGTACTGTATCCTCGGAGTGGAACCGTATGGGGAAAGCATTACCTTGTCCTCGGAAGTTATGGCTCCGTCACCGTTGATGTCCCTGTACTTCAAATCTCCGGGCATCACCTGACTTCCGAAGAAAGTCTGGTCCGCGTGTCTGTCAATATCCTCCTGGTCTTCAAAGAATCCGTCACAGATATAGCCGTAGAGCGCATTCAGAGGTTGGCCGGTCTCGGTCTGCCAGGAATACTCGTATTCCGGTTCATCCTTGTAGATGAGCTGGTTCGCAGTGTAGGTGAAGTTTCCCCTCAAGTCTATGGTAAGTTCCGGAATGATTTCCTTGCGATAATTCACGCTGAACTCCACACCCCTGTTGCGCACTTTTCCGAGGTTTGCCCAAGGTTTCACACCCATATACCCCATTATGTCCGGGAACGAAGCCCTTTCAATAAGTATCCTTTCCCTGTTATAGTCGAAATAGTCGAAAACTATCTGCAAGTCATTGAAAAGGTGCAGGTCCAGACCCACATCGAACTGCTTGGACCTTTCCCAGGACGGATCCTCGACCGGATAGCTTGTGATCACAGGTCCCTGATAGGCATAGGAATAGTTGTTCTGCTCCCCACTTTGGAAATAAGGACCTCCGGAGAGATTGACGGAATACATATACATATAGTAAGGTGCGCCGCTGCCTCCTGTCTCGTCACTTCCGACCAGACCGTAGGATGCCCTTATTTTCATATGTGAGACCACATTCTTCAGGGGAGTCCAGAATTTCTCGTTGCTCAGCACCCAACCGAGGGAGACTGCCGGGAAAAATTCAAAACGCTCCCCCTTTGCAAGTCTTTCGGTACCGTTGTAACCGAAGTTCACTTCTGCAAGATAACGGTTGTCATAGTCATAGGTTGCACGTCCGGAAAAACCCTGGTTGCGGCTTGGAAGCACGGACTGCCTGTACTGCCTCATCATATACATCAACATCCCGGTCACCGTGTGTTTTCCGAAACGCCTGTTGTAGTTGAGCCTGGCATCGAAATAGAAGAGGTTGTCCGAGGTTCTGGAAACACCGGACTGATTGATGTAGGTCTCGCCTTCACGGAGAAGTTCCAGGGCGTAGCGGTCTGCTACGATATTGTAGCTTCCGGGCACGACACGATACAGGTATGGCGTCAGAGACCTCGTGTATGAAGAATAGGACCAGGAGTTGAAGTTCACGAGAGCCGTCACAGACAAGCCCTGGGTAATGAAATCAAGTTTCTGGTCGAAATTCAACGATACATTCAGTTTGCTTTCGTTCACTTCCTTGAAGGAGTTGAGCATATTTGCGTAAGGGTTGGTGTAGTAACTTCCGGCACTGATGAAATCCGAACCGAATTTGATGTAACCGCTGCCGTCATCCGGGAAAACAGCCGGATAGAGCACAGGGTTGTTGTTGTACACCTGCTTGAAAATTTCGTCGGTGGAAGTGTTCGGAGACTTCAGGTTGGAAATCTGGGCGTTCATCCTCAGACCCAAGGTCGTGGACGGAGTTACCTTGTACTGGAGGTTGTTCTGGAAGATGTACCTCATCTGGTTGTGGTTGTTGTCCAGAGAGTAATTCTTCGGAACATTCAGCACGCCGCTGTCGTGGTTGAGTTGGAGGCTCATATAGTAGGTCACGTGCGAACCTCCGCCCTGGATGTTGATGTTTGCCCTTTCGTTCATAGTGAACTTCTTGAGCA
>JBJEJT010000316.1:0-9244 GCA_051878255.1 Candidatus Cryptobacteroides sp.
GGGATGTTCTTTATTGCCGCCTCCGTGCTGGAAAGACCTCCCGGTTTGGTAAAAAGCACGTCGCAGGCATCCATCAGGAGGGAGACCTTGTCGGTGTAGCCGATCACGTGGATTTCCCTGTGGCAGGTTGCGGCGTGTGAGAGTTCATCCTTGAGTTTTTTGTTGAACCCGCACACGACCACCACCTCCACGGAATCCTTGTAGGTCCCGACTATTTCCTTGACTGTCTCCTTGATATTGCCATAGCCCATACTTCCCGTCATCATCAGGAACCACGGCTTATGTGTGTCTATGAGCCCGAACTCCGACTTGCAGATGTGCCGGGCTTCATCCCTCGACAGTTTCGGAGGGTAGAAGTCCCTGCGCACAGGAATGCCCCACGGGAGGATTTTCTCCTTTTTCTGACCGTGTTTCACACAGAAATCCACCACGTCGGCGTGCGGGGTGAGGTACCAGTCCAAATCGGAGTCCTTGGTAAACGGCACCATCGTGTAGTCCGTCATAATCATCAGCGTAGGGACTTTTATCCTGCCCCTGCGCTTGAGTTCCGTGACTGCGTCGGCAGCGAAAATATGGGAACAGACTATGGCATCGAAAGAGTTTTCGTCGATATAATCCCCCAAACGGGAACAGTACTTCTTGTTTGCCCAATACACGGGAGAGGATTTACCTATGGTCCAGTCGCTTATGGCTGAACCGAGCTTATAAATCAATCCGAAAAGATGATTGCTCAGGGTGGTGTTGTAGATGTCGGATGCTTTCCGGGTAGCATTTTTCCCGGCAAATCCGAGCACATCCTTGAAAATTGTTTCAACACCCCTGGAAACGAGGTAATCGCCATAAGCCTTGGCGGCTGAATTGTGGCCTTCTCCGGTGGAACAGGACAACAGAAGTACTTTCATTTCTATCTGGTTCTGAATGGCAGGCTGCCGCGCACATCGTCGGAAGCAGCTGCGAAATAAACTGTGAACTCGTGGTCCGGGTCAAGCACCCAGGAATGTGAGTCCGGATTGAAATAAGCAAGTTCAGAGGCTGGTATTTCAAACTTCACTGTCTTGCTTTCGCCCGGAGCGAGGGCAACTTTGGCAAAAGCCTTGAGTTCCTTTTCAGGACGCTCCAGTTCAGGATTCTTCTCTCCCACATATATCTGTACGACTTCCTTGCCTTCGCGGGCTCCCACGTTGGTAACTTTCAGGGAAAGACGGAGTTTGCCATTCTGGGAAAGAGTCTTGTCGCAAGTGAAGTCCCCATAGACGAAGTCGGTATAGCTCAAGCCGTGTCCGAATGCGAATAGAGGCTTGATGTCCTTGTGCTCGAACCATCTGTAACCCACATAGATACCCTCCTTGTAATCCACGTCGGGACTGCAGGTGTAAACCCCGAGATTGTGGGCAGGGGAGTCGTTGATCTGCACCGGGAAGGTGAACGGAAGTTTGCCGCTTGGATTAACCTTGCCGAAAACCACGTCCGCAATGGAGTTGCCTGCCTGGGAACCGCAGTACCAGCATTGGAGAATTGCAGGGACGTCCGCCACCCACGGCATAGCCACCGCGTTTCCGCTGACAAGGCAGACTGCCGTGCGCGGGTTTGCCTCGACGAGGGCTTCGATGACCTTGTCCTGGGCATAAGGGAGAGAGTATTCCCATCTGTCATTCCCCTCACAGTCCTGTCCGTCGGATTTGTTCAGACCTCCGAAGAAAAGCACCACGTCGGCATCGGCTGCAGCCCTTGCGGCATCTGCTATCAACTGTTCTGCAGACCTGCTTTCCGAAAGGTCCTGACCTGACGTCACTCCGTTGTACGAACCGGTCGGGTCTCCGACATAGCCCCTTTCATAGACCACCTCAGCCTTGTCGCCCACTGCAGCGAGCAAGCCCTCCATAGGCGAAACCTCGTGCTTGACCTTGAGTGAGGACGAGCCTCCGCCGACAGTCATCATCTTGAGCGCATTCTCGCCCACCACGAGGATTTTCCCAACCTGGTCCAAATCCACAGGGAACAGTTTCACTCCCGATGCAGCCGGGTCGTTCTTGAGAAGCACGATGCCCTCCGCACCGATTTTGCGTGCCGCCTCGAGATGCTCCGGAGAATTGAGGGAGCCAAACGGCTTGTCGCTCTTCATCGCAGTGCGGAATATGAGCTTGAGCACCCTCGCAGCCTTGGCATCGAGTTGTGCGTCGGTCACGGAACCGTTATTGACACGCTCCAGAAGAGGCTGTGCGAGATGGTATGCGTCATAAGATTTGCCCTTGGATGCAAGTCCGTCCGTCCAGGTGCCGAACTCGAGGTCGAGTCCGTATGCGGCAGCCTGGTCGGAGTCGTGGGCACCTCCCCAATCGCTTATCACTGCCCCGTCGAAACCCCATTCACCTTTCAGGACACCGTCGAGAAGATACTGATTGTGGCAAAGATGCTGACCCTTATACAGATTGTAGGAAGCCATAACGGACCAGCTGCCGCCTTCAAGGAGTCCTTTCTTGAATGCAGGAAGATATATTTCGTAGAGAGCGCGGTCGTCCACACGGACATCTGCGGTGTGGCGGTTGCACTCCTGGTTGTTCAAACAATAATGCTTGAGACAGGTTGCCACGCCGTTCTTCTGAACTGCCTGGATATATGGAACGCACATCTCGCCGGCAAGGTAAGGGTCTTCGCCCATATACTCGAAATTCCTGCCGTTGAACGGTGTGCGGTAGATATTCACTCCAGGTCCGAGGAGCACGTCTTTCTCACGGTAACGGGCTTCCTCGCCTATGCTCTTGCCGTAGAGGGCGGCAAGTTCGCGGTCCCAGCTTGCCGCAAGACAGGTCAGGGCAGGGTATGCGGTGCAGGAGTCATTGGTCCATCCCGCCTGGTCCCACTCATCCCAGAACACCTCGGGACGGATTCCGTGGGGACCGTCGGTGGTCCATAGTTCCGGAATGCCGAGGCGGGGCACACCCGGAGAGGAAAATTTGCTTTGGGCGTGAAGAATCGCCACCTTTTCTTCCCTCGTCATCCTCGAAAGGGCATCCGAAACCCTCTCGTCCAAGGGACGGTTTTCGTCCAGATACGCCGGGACATCGGGCTGACTGCAACAGGCAACCGTCAGAAAAACAGCTGGTAAGAGTTCAAAAAATCTCTTTTTCATAAGTTTTTAATTAAAAATAACAGTTTTCTCAATGGCCCCGGCACTGGCACATTTCCGGCAAATATAGTCAAATTCCCCAAAACTATGCGTTTTTGTCAGTCAGTGAGAGAAAAACTACGGCAAAAGCATAAAAATTTGGTGAAACCGATAATAATTCGTAACTATACACCGGGAAAACTAACCACTGGAAAATGGAGCAGGTGAAAATAATAGAAATAAAGAAGAGCGTCTTTGAAAACAACGAAATGGACGCCGACAATCTCAGACGGGAGCTCAAGCGCAAAGGAGTGTATTTGCTCAACCTTATGTCTTCTCCGGGCAGCGGAAAGACCTCCACTCTCATCCGCACCATCAATCTAATGAAGGACAAGGTCAGGATTGCAGTTATGGAAGCCGACATAGACAGCGACGTGGATGCCGTGAAAATAAAGGAAGCCACGGGTGTCGAGTCCATTCAGTTGCACACGGGTGGGATGTGTCATCTGGATGCCGGAATGACGCGCCAGGGGCTGGAAGGGATGCCGCTTGAAAGCATAGACCTCGCCATCCTCGAAAATGTGGGCAATCTCGTGTGTCCGGCGGAGTTCGACACCGGCAGCTGCAGCAACGCTATGATTCTATCCGTACCGGAAGGCGATGACAAGCCTCTGAAATACCCACTTATGTTCTCCGTCTGCGACACGGTCATCATCAACAAGACTGACGTGCTCGACTACTTCGATTTCGATATGGAACGCTGCCGCAGGAACATTCTCTCACGCAACCCCAAAGCCCGCATCATCCCCGTCAGCGCCAAGACCGGCGATGGGATGGAGGAAGTGGCTCAATGGCTTCTGGAAGAAGTGAGGCGATGGAAGGAATGACGGCTCGCCATTGGAAGAAAATCACATAATCAACTGCAAACTAAAACCACTACCTTATGCCAGAAATGAGCAAGAAGTTCATCCCCGCGCATATGGGGGACAAGAACCCTAACCCGAAACTTCTGAAATTCGCCCGGAAAGTCACCGACCGCATCCACGGCAAACTCAAGGGCATCACCACCGATGACCCCGAATACTGGGGACTTGCCTGCATCTTCGAGGACGAGTTGGATGCGGAGACACGCGAGGCTGCCCTGGATTTGCTTCTGGATATGCTTTCGGGAAAACCGCTGCAGGTGAGGGAACACAGGCCCTATCCCCTGCTCGTGAAATGGAACCGGAAGAAACACTACACCGGAAGCGACGCGGAATTTGACGCACTCCTGGACAAACTCGCTTTCCTCGGAATGGTGGAGTATGACTACGGGGACAAATACACTGCGGAGGGACCGGTCAAAGGAGCCACCTTCAGGCGGGAAGACCGGGAATACTGGGTGCCTCTGTTCGTGCCGGGGTCCGCGGAATACACGAATATGAACACGGAACTGATGGACAGGCATCCGGAACTCGCGATGTTCTTCGAGAGGATGACTTTCCTGCCGCTGGAGAAAGTGACGCCGATGGTGCCTATGGGCGGAGCCGGAATCGGTATGCACGTCATTCCTGTGGAGAAAGCCATTTCGATGGAAAACCAGACTATGGACATAGAGCACATCTCATATTGGCTCAAACGCTATGAGGGGCATATAGGAGCGTCTATCTGCTCCTGCCGCTACGGACGCAAGCAATTGGACGAGGGATGTGCCGACGACTACCGTGACTGGTGCATTGCAGTGGGGGATATGGCAGACTACTGCCGCGAGACGGGAAGAGGCAGGGACATCAGTTACGACGAGGCTATGGAAATCCTGCGCAGGGCTGAGGACAACGGCTATGTGCATCAGGTCACAAACATAGACGGCGAAGGCAAAATCTTCGCAATCTGCAACTGCAACGTGAAGATTTGCAACGCCTTGCGTACTTCCCAACTGTTCAACACGCCGAATATGTCCCGCAGTGCCTACACTGCCGAAGTGAAAAAGGAGAACTGCGTGGCTTGCGGACGCTGCGTGGAATACTGCCCTGCCGGAGCCGTGAAACTCGGGCAGAAACTCTGCACCACCCACGGGGAAATAGAATATCCGCGCGTGGAACTGCCCGATGCAGCGAAATGGGGACCGCACAAATGGTCCGAGAACTACAGGGACGACAACCGCATCAACTGCTACCCTACCGGAACTGCCCCTTGCAAGACCGCCTGTCCTGCGCACATCGCCGTACAAGGCTATCTGAAAAAAGCCGCCGAGGGCAAGTACAGGGAGGCGCTGGAACTCATCAAGAGGGAGAATCCTTTCCCTGCCGTCTGCGGACGTATCTGCAACCGCCGCTGCGAGGATGCCTGCACCAGGGGCACCATAGACCAGCCTGTGGCAATAGATGCCGTTAAGAAATTCATTGCGGAACAGGACCTCAAGGCTGAGACACGCTTTGTCCCGGAAATCGTGGTGGCTTCCAACCGGGGACGCTGGGAGGAAAAGATTGCCATTGTCGGAGGCGGTCCTGCGGGACTTTCCTGCGCCTACTATCTGGCTACCCTCGGATATTATCCGACGGTCTTCGAGAAAAACGAGACGCCGGGAGGTATGCTGCACTATGGCATCCCTTCGTATAAATTGGAAAAGGATGTCATTGCAGCCGAAATCGACATTATGAGAGAAATCGGAGTGGAAATCCGCACCGGCGTGGAAGTGGGCAGGGATATTACCATAGCCCAGCTCCGGGAACAGGGCTACAAGGGCTTCTATGTGGCAATCGGATGTCAGGGCGGCAGGCTTCCGGGGATTCCGGGCGAGACTTTGAAAGGCACGGTCACTGCCATAGACTTCCTGCACGACGCCAACACGGGCAAGAAGAAGACAAAGGGGAAGGTAGTCGTCGTTGGTGGAGGAAACGTGGCTATAGACGCTGCCAGGGTGGCAAAACGTTCCGGCGCCTCCGAGGTGACTATGCTTTCGCTCGAAACGGAGGAGATTATGCCGGCTGCCCCGCAGGAGAGGGCTGAAGCACGAGAAGACGGAGTGGACATCCGTCCGGGCTGGGGACCGAAAGAAGTCCTCGGAAAAGACAAGGTCGAGGGCATCAGTTTCAAGAAATGCGTTTCCGTTTTTGACGACCACCACCGTTTTGCACCTCAGTACGACGAGGACGAGGTCATCACTCTGGATGCCGACCTTGTCATTTTCGCAATCGGCCAGACGGTAATACTCAAGGATTTGCTCAAAGACACCAAAGTGGAATTTTTCCGCGGGGTCTATCCGGTTGCGGACAAGCTCACCTACCAGACTGCGGAACCGGACATTTTCGTGGGCGGAGACTGTTTCACAGGACCTAAGTTCGCAATCGACGCCATTGCTGCCGGAAAGGAGGCTGCCGAGTCGCTGCACCGTTTCGTACAGCACGGCCATATGACCATAGGGAGGAACCGCAGGGACTTCATCGAACTGGACAAGAGGGAAATCGCGGTGGAATCCTACGACAATTCTTCGCGCCAGGTCGAGGGAACTTGCAGCCAGGACAATCCGTTCCGTGAGTATCATCTCACTTTCACGGAGGAACAGGTGCGCAGGGAGACTTCCCGCTGCCTCAGCTGCGGTGCGTCCGTGGTGGACCCGAACAAGTGCATAGGTTGCGGAATCTGCACCACCAAATGCGCTTTCGATGCCATACATCTGCACAGGACTCATCCAGAGGCAAGCCGGATGGTTACCTCGGAGGCAAAGTTCGGCGCAATCCTGCCTTACGCAGTCAAGCGGGGTGCGAAAATTCTCTTGAAAAAGAAGAAAGACTGATGCACGAACTCGGAATAGTATTCTACATCATCAGGGACGTGAAGGAGGTGGCCCGGCAAAATGCCGTCTCCCACGTTTCCAAGGTGGTGATGAACATAGGAGAGGTTTCCACCGTGGTCCCGGAATACCTGACCGACTGCTGGAGATGGGCGGCGGACAAGGAGGAACTGCTCAGGGGTTGCGAACTTGAAGTGATCACGACTGAAGCTGTTACCTTGTGCAATGCTTGCGGGAGGGAATATCCTACGGTGCAGCACGGCAAGGTCTGTCCTTCCTGCGGAGCGTCCGACACGGTGCTGCTCAGGGGAAATGAGGTGGAAATCAAGGAAATAGAAGTCAAATAACCACGGACAGCCCCGGGTTTGGAGGGGCTGTCCAAATGAATGAATCAACAATATGTCTTGTTTTTTAGTACCACTTGCACAGGCCGTCGTGACCAGTGCATACCGCAAGTTCAATTCCAAATCGATTTCGGAATCTGCCGGAATCAAACGCCACATCCCGGCATTGGAGAAGATGCTTTGGGGAGGGTCGGTGATGCTGATTGTGGACCATATCATCAACGGGGAACTCAGCTGGAGATTTCCTTTCTTCACGGCTTTCAACGAGGTCGGAGGGGCGGAGGTCTTCCTCAGGGAACTTCTGACGGTGGGCGTGCCTATGTCGCTGGTGATTTCGGTGGTTTGGGCTGTCTATGCTTTTGTCAAGATGCGCCGTCCTGCCAAAGTTTGATCCGCTTGAGATACCCGGTCGAGCCGGGTATGACGACTACGCGAAAAACTCACGGCAATTGTAACGCAACGTCATTGCCGGCTTGACCGGCAATCCCAAAGATATTATTTTTCAACACTAAAACTATAAAGCAATGTTATTTCACGTTTATGGAGACCTGGCAATCTGGCAATGGATTGCTATGCTCGGAGTCCTGTTAGGACTTATTCTTCTGAATGAATTCGCCCGTAGAACCAAATTCGGGGGAATCGTGATGTTCTTCGTGGTCCCAGCCTTGCTGACCGCCTATTTCATAGCCATACAGATTGGGGCAGCCGTGGGTGCGGACTGGGCGCTGAACAACCAGACCTACCTCTATATGAACGGCTGGTTCCACTACGCCAAAATCTATGCTGCCCTCGCCGGCTGTATTGGCTTTATGATGATAAAATACGGCTGGGGCATAGGCAAACAGCACTGGTTCAAGCCTTTCCCTTTCGTAATAGTGGCAATCAACATACTCATCGCAGTGGCTTCCGACTTCGAGACAGCCATCAAGGGATGGTATGTATGGCACCTCTCCCCTGAGCAGGTATGGCTCTACGGAGGATGGCACAATGTGATGAACGGCATCGCCGGCATACTCAACATTTTCTGTATGACAGCCTGGTGGAGTGTCTATGCTTCGAAAGACAAGACCGATATGCTCTGGCCGGATATGACCTGGGTCTATATCCTCGTTTATGACGTATGGAATTTCGCCTACACCTACAACTGCCTCCCTACCCACTCCTGGTTCTGCGGTATCGC
The DNA here is from genome assembly GCA_051878255.1 of Candidatus Cryptobacteroides sp. GTDB lineage: Bacteria > Bacteroidota > Bacteroidia > Bacteroidales > UBA932 > Cryptobacteroides. Next base: position 8,403 of record JBJEJT010000316.1, read on the forward strand.
GCTCCTGCTTGCGCCTACCATCGCCGCCGTATTCTGGAACAGGGGAGGATGGATTCAGAACAGGGCGAACACGCTGGCAATCTGGTGTATGTTCGCACAGGTGTTCCCACTTTTCCAGTGCACATTCCCGGACGGCACGGCTGCAACCAAGTGGGCTACACTCCCTACTATGTATGCTGACGGCACGCTCAACGGTATTGTTGAAGGAGGAAGCGCCAATGCCGACCCTACCGCTATGACTGTTGTCAGCGCCCTTGCACTGCTTGTCAATGTGATAGCCCTGGGCTACATCATCTATCAGGCAAAGAAGCGCCACATCAATCCTTACAAGGAGGATGTCTTCGTCAATCAGAAGTACTACAAGGATGCTGTCGCACGTATGTAATCCCGCCTCATAGTTATATGCAATCAAGCCCGGAAATAGGAACGTTTCCGGGCTTGATTCACAGAAACGGTGTCAGATAAGAGTTTTCTCTTGACAATAGAAAATCAACCTCGTAATAATGTTTCGGATCTGGAAGTGTATCTGTCAGCAATTTGTCGTATATGACATTTCCCGGGTTTCCCCAAGATTTTTCAGAGGGTTTCCCCGTTATTTTTTATCGATTTCCTGAATATAGAAGGGATATTGATTCTGAAGAAATCCTCAAGAGGGAGTCCCTCCGGCCCCACAATGAAAGAGCTGACAATATCCTTCCCGAACTTCTTCCTGAATGCAAGATACCCGTCTATATTGTCTGCGCGACCGCTTTTCACTTCAATGGCAATCAGGAGCTCTCCTTTCTTGAGGACATAATCACATTCATTTTTCTTTTCATCTCTCCAGAAAAGAAGTTGGAAGC
>JBJEJT010000317.1:0-2248 GCA_051878255.1 Candidatus Cryptobacteroides sp.
GAAGTGGGCAATGTGCGCCAGCCTTCAGACGGGAATCCCCTGCAGCTCGTGGAGTTCGAGGACCAGTGCCGGGAGATAATGCAGAAATACGATTTGGAGATGATTATCCTCACTTGCGGGGTGAACGGCTCCTATGTCCTTTACGAAGAGGGCAAGGTGTCATACCAGGCGACTCCGAAAGTCAAGGTGGCTGACACGGTGGGGGCAGGCGACTCCTTTACCGGGACATTCGTGGCGAACCTGCTCAAGGGAAAACCTGTGGCAGAGGCACACGGGAGAGCCGTGGCAGTTTCGGCATTCGTCTGCACCCAGGACGGGGCGATGCCTGCGGTTCCTGGGGAACTGCTGGATTAGCGGCTTGCGGAACCAGGTTACTTTGAACGGTACCTGGTTCTGATTTTTCCGGCTGCGATGTTCTGCAGTTTCTTGGAAATCAGTTTCTTGCGTATAGGGGGAAGCTCGTCCACGAACAGTTTCCCCTCAAGATGCGCGAGTTCGTGCTGCACCATCCTGCAGGCGAACTTGTCCAGGACCTCCACCTGTTTCTCGAAATTCTCGTCGTAGTATTCCACCTTGATTGCCGAAGGTCTCACCACGTCCGCGTATATTCCCGGCACGCTCAGGCACCCCTCCGAATAAGTGCATCTGTCCGCACTCTCCTCCAGCACCACCGGATTTATCATAGTCCTCCGGAAGTCCTTGAGTTCGGGATATACGTCAGTCATCTCCGTGCCGTCCACGATGAGAATCCTCAGCGGCACCCCCACCTGAGGCGCAGCCAGCCCGCAACCGTCGGAGACTTTCAGCGTATCTTTCATATCGGCGACGAGTTTCAGTATCTCGTCCTTCTTCTCGAGGTCCGCCTCGGCATCCACCTTGCGCAGAACCTCCTGTCCATAAAGGTAAATCGGTAGTATCATAACTTTATCTTTTTATCCATCCAGGACTGCAATATGATCGCGGCGCTTATCTTGTCCACGCTGTTCTTGTCCCTGCGGTCGCTCTTTTTCATCCCTCCGTCAATCATAGCCCTGTGCGCGAGTACCGAAGTGAACCTCTCGTCTTCAAGTATCACGGGTGTTTGCGGAAAATGTCTTGCCAACTGCTTCAGGAAAGCGTCCACATCCGCCGCCGCCTCGGAAGGTCTGCCGTTCATATTCACAGGATATCCCACCACAAAGGCTTTTACATTCTCCTTTTGCGCATAAGTTTTGAGATATTCTATTATCTTTGCAGTCTGTACAGTGTCCAAGGCAGATGCAAAAATGCCGAGAGGATCGCTCACTGCGACTCCCGTCCTTTTGCGCCCGTAATCTATGCCGACATATCTGTCCATCGGATGCAAAGTTAGCATTAAACTATGGCTCGACAAAATAAAGATAAGAAAGTTGATCGCTTCACCGTGAACGTCGTGGAGTCCGGGACGCACAAAACCCTGCATTCCTACAAGTTCACCAGGCTCACTGCCACGCTCTTTTTCCTGAACGCATTCGTAATGCTCTGCCTGATTATCTTTGTCGTGGTGGCATTCACGCCGTTGAGGACTTTCATTCCGGGCTATCCGGACGCGAGGTCGAAAAGGGATGCCGTGAACAATGCCATAAAGGTGGATTCATTGGAGAGGGTGATCTACAAGTGGGAACTGTACTCGGAAAACATCCGGAGGGTGTTGCAGGGGGATGAAACCATCGATATGGAGGAAATTCTCTCCCTGTCCGATACGGTGTCCTCCGTGCGTAACGACGGTCCCGGGTACACTGACGCCCAGTTCCGCGAGGCTGTGATGAAAGAGGAGCAGTTCGACCTGCCTGCAGGGATGAAGCGAAACCTGCCCATCGAAGGCATACATTTCTTCCAGCCGGTCAAGGGTGTGGTCAGCAGGGGGTTCGATGAACTTATGCACCCGTATCTGGACATAAACGCCCCTGCCAATTCTCTCGTGATGGCACCTCTGGACGGTACGGTGATTTTCACCGGATGGAACAACGATGCCGGCTACACTATCCAGATTCAGCACGAAAATGATCTCGTCACCATATTCCAGCACACTGAGAAACTGTTGAAAAAGACAGGGGACAGGGTGAGGGCAGGTACGCCTGTGGCATTGGTCGGCAGCGCGGAGAACCTTTCAGTCGGGGATCATCTGAGGTTTGAACTCTGGTACAAGGGCGAGGCTATGGACCCTCAAAAATATATGAATTTCTGAGTTTTGCTTATGAAAAAGAGAGGAGTGGCAATTCTCGGCTCC
>JBJEJT010000318.1:0-2240 GCA_051878255.1 Candidatus Cryptobacteroides sp.
CTTACCAATCAGCCTGTCCCTGCCTCTGCCGCCGAATACTGCCGCTGCATTTTCCTTTCCCTCGCACTTCGCTGCCGTCAGGTGGTGGAAATACTCGGGGAACTTACTCCAGTCAGGATTGCAGCCCTGAACGTCATAGGAGGCGGTTCCCGCAATGCTTTCCTGATGCAGAGCCTGTCCGATGCCCTTGGAATGAGGGTGGTGTGCGGGCCTGTGGAGGGTACGGCAATGGGCAACGCCCTGATCCAGGCAAAGGCTGCCGGACTATGCGGCGACCTTGCCTCGATGCGCCGTATATCAAAGGCTTCCGTATCGCTCACGGAATATCTCCCGAAACAGAACCTCGATGGAGAATACGCCCGTTTCCTTGAAATACAGAAAAAATACAATACACAAAAATGAAAGACGCAAAAATCAGTCAGGCTTACGAGCTTGCAAAAGAAAGATATGCCGCAATCGGCATCGACACCGAAAAGGTCCTCTCCCAACTCCAGGACTTCCATCTCAGTATGCACTGCTGGCAGGCAGATGACGTGAAAGGTTTCGAGGTGCTCGCCGGCGACCTCTCCGGCGGAATCCAGAGCACCGGCAACTATCCGGGGGCAGCCCGCAACATCGATGAACTCCGTGCCGACATTCTCGAGGCAAAAAGTCTCATCCCAGGCAGCCACAGGCTCAATCTCCACGAAATCTACGGCGATTTCCAGGGCAAGGTGGTGGACAGGGATGAAGTGACGGTGGAACATTTCCAGAGCTGGATTGACTGGGCAAAGGAGAACAATACCCTCCTGGACTTCAATTCTTCATCTTTCTCTCACCCCAAGAGTGGCAGCCTCTCCCTCTCCAATCCGGACAAGGGCATAAGGGATTTCTGGGTTGAACACACAAAGCGTTGCCGCGACATCGCAGATGCAATGGGCAAGGCTCAGGGCGACCCTTGTGTTATGAATCTCTGGGTCCACGACGGCTGCAAGGACGTGTCCGTGAACCACTATCTCTACCGCAGTCTCCTGAAAGATTCCCTCGACCGAATCTTCGAGGAGCCCAAGGCTGATATGAAAGACTGCATCGAGGGCAAGGTCTTCGGTATCGGACTTGAGAGCTTCACGGTGGGTTCACACGATTTCTACACCGCATACGCGGCTCAGAACGGGAAAATCCCGACCATCGACACGGGGCACTACCACCCTACGGAAAGTCCTGCCGACAAGGTTTCAGCCCTGCTCTGCTATGTGCCGGAACTGATGCTCCACGTGAGCCGTCCTATCCGATGGGACTCCGACCACGTGACTATTATGGACGACCCTACCCAGGAACTCTTCAGCGAAATCGTCCGTGCCGGCGCCCTCGACCGCGTACACTATGGACTTGACTTCTTCGACGGGTCCATCAACCGCATAGGAGCCTATGTGATTGGCACCCGTTCCGCACAGAAATGTATGCTCCGCGCACTTCTCGAGCCGAGGGAACTGATTTCGAAGTATGAACTTGAAGACCGTCACTTCGAGGTGCTGGCACTGACGGAGGAAGCCAAGGTGCTGCCGTGGAACGCTGTCTATGACGAGTTCTGTCTGCGCAACGGTGTGCCTGTGGGCAGCGACTTCATCTCCGAGGTGCAGGCTTATGAAAAAGATGTGCTTTCCAAAAGATAGGCTATGGAAATCCTGTTTGGCTTGTTGATAATAGCGGTGGGAGCATTCTGCCAGTCGAGCAGTTATGTTCCCATCCGGAAAATCAAGTCCTGGAGCTGGGAGACTTTCTGGCTGGTCCAGGGCGTGTTTGCCTGGCTGGTCTTCCCTTTTGCCGGGGCAATGCTGGCAGTACCTTCCGGCGGAAGCCTGTTCCAACTCTATGCGTCGTTCCCCAAGGAGGCGCTCCTGACCATTCTTTTCGGAATGTTGTGGGGTGTGGGAGGACTGACTTTCGGCCTTTCTATGCGTTATCTCGGAGTGGCTTTGGGACAGTCGATCGCGCTCGGGACCTGTGCCGGGCTCGGAACCATACTGACCCCTCTGTTCCTCGGACGTCCGGGCGACCTGACGGCTTCGGTAATATGCGGGGTTGTTGCCACCCTCATCGGCATAGCAATAATAGGTGTGGCAGGAAATATGAAATCCAAAGCCCTGTCGGACGAGGAAAAGAAGGCTGCCGTAAAGGATTTCAACTTCCCGAAAGGCATACTCGTGGCTCTGTCAGCCGGTTTTATGAGTGCCTGCTTCAACATAGGCCTCGGTTTCGGA
>JBJEJT010000319.1:0-2231 GCA_051878255.1 Candidatus Cryptobacteroides sp.
CGAGAATCAGATGCCCCGACAAATCGGGCACGACAGGAACACGTCATTCCCGGCCCGACCGGGAATCCCGAAGGCAACCAGATGCCCGATATACGTCGGGCATAGACGTTTGTTTTTTCGCACACAATCCATAACCATTTTTATTATGAAAAAGTTCATACAAAAAGTCTTCGGCTACGACCCAAAGGCTTCAAGCATCAGGACCGAGATTCTCGCCGGTCTCACAACTTTCCTAACGATGGCATACATCCTGGCAGTAAACCCGGGCATATTCTCAGCACTTGAAGGTATGCCTGGCGGCTCCGTGTTCACAGCCACGGCTCTTGCCACCATCCTCGGCACCCTCGTAATGGCACTCTGGGCAAAGAAACCTTTCGCCCTCGCCCCCGGAATGGGTCTCAACGCATTTTTCGTCTATACAGTCTGCCTCGGAATGGGCTACAGCTGGCAGTTCGCCCTCACAGCCGTACTCATCGAAGGCTTGCTCTTCATAATTCTAACCCTCACAAATATCCGTAAAATAATCGTTGATTCAATCCCGGTATCCATCAAGAGAGCGATAGGCTGCGGCATAGGACTGTTCATTGCCTTCATCGGTCTGAACAACGCCGGCATCGTGGTCTCCAACCCAGCCACCGTGGTCTCTCTTGGCGACATTACCTCAGGCAAGGCTCTCGTGGCATTCATCGGTCTGATCTTCACCGGTTTCCTCGTAGTCAGGAACGTTCCGGGGTCCCTGCTCATAGGAATGATTTCCACCGCAGTGCTCGGTATGTTCATCAAAGACCCGGCAACAGGGAAACACATTACCGAATTTGCAGGAGTTATGAGTATGCCTGAATCCGTCGCTCCCATCTTCTGCAAATTCGAATGGAGTCAGGTACTGTCCCTGGATATGGTGATAGTGGTGTTCACATTTATGTTCATAGATATGTTCGACACCATCGGGACAGTCGTAGGGGTGAGCACCAAAGCCGGAATGGTCGATAAGAACGGCAACATCCCAGACCTGAACAGGATACTCCTTTCCGATGCAATCGCGACTGTGGGCGGAGCCTGCTTCGGCACCTCGACCACAACCACCTATGTCGAGTCTGCGTCCGGAATCGCACAGGGCGGCCGCAGCGGTCTCACAGCATTCGTCACTGCCGTCTGCTTCGCCATCGCACTCTTCTTCTCCCCCGTATTCCTCGCAATCCCGGGAGCCGCAACGGCACCTGTGCTCATTATCGTGGGAGTTTTTATGATGACACCGGTCAAGGACATCGACTTCGGCAACTATTCCGAGGCAATCCCGGCATTCATCACTATGATTGCAATGCCCCTGTGCTACTCCATCTCAGACGGGATTATGCTCGGAATCATCTCCTATGTGCTCATCAATCTTCTCAGTTTCAACTTCAAGAAGATAAACCCGGCTGCCTATATCCTCGCAGCCCTCTTCATCGTCAAATACATCTTCCTGTAGAAAAAACGGACTTTTTGGCATAGAAATCAGACAATTTGTCACGGATTACTGACAAATTGTCTGATTATCAATTACTTAGAATATCGGCATCAAATTTGGAGATCATTATGTCGTGTTCAGGAAACGGCAAAGGACCGCAAGGGACACGGAAAGTCGTAGCTCCGGAAAGAGTGAAGACAATGTTTGACAATTAAAAATTTTAATATTATGATGCCTGTTATGAAATCACAGAATTGGTTGCCTGAATTGTTCAACGACCTTTTCGATTTTGACTATGTTGCTCCCCAGTACAGGAGGACCTCATCAACCCCTGCCATCAACGTCATCGAGCGCGAAAGCGAATACGAAGTCGAGATTGCGGCTCCGGGAATGACAAAGGATGACTTCAAAGTCAATCTTACCCCGGACAACGAACTTGTGATCAGTCTTGAAAAGAAGACCGAAAACAAGAATTGCGAGGAAAAGGAAGGATGCGGGAAAGCCAAGAAAGGTCAGTACCTCCGCCGTGAGTTCTCCTACACGTCTTTCCGTCAGAGTTTCACACTTCCGGAGGACATCGAGGCTGAAAAAATCTCAGCAGCTATGGAGAACGGAGTACTCAAGATTGAACTTCCCAAGAAAGAGGTCAAGAAAGAGGTTCCTACTACACGGAACATTGAAATCAGGTAAGGGACCAATGCCCGGACTGCTGATTGTGGCTGACCGTCGTATGATGTGACCCCCGAAAGTTGGACGGTTTAACATTAAAAAGTCTATTGGTAAA
>JBJEJT010000320.1:0-2228 GCA_051878255.1 Candidatus Cryptobacteroides sp.
AACTGGTTCTTCGTCACCACGATATTCCCGTCGATTATCTCAAAGAGGGCTGCTCCGGATGCTGCAAGTATCATAGGGGTGGATGCAGTCCCGAAAAACTTTTCACTCAAGTCCGGTCGGCGGTGGAAGTATTTTCTCAGAGCAATGGTGGGTGCGGTCTCAACTCCGAGGTCTCCGGTATCTGCGCTTCCGTATCCGGTCCATACCACGAAAGGGGAGTCCGGACTATGTCCGAAAGAAAGGGCAGTCTGCTCCCGGAACGTCTCTGTGAAATATTCTCCAATCACCGGGAATGAAACTTTTCCGGTACTGCGCAACTCCCTGTCATCCCCGATCAGGGCTGCGATGAGTGGAATGTTGGACGGGTTGGTAATGACCAGAACCTGCTCGTAAAGATGATGATATGTCCGTATGACTTCCGAGGCAGCCTTGAGGTCCAGTCCCGGAGTGGAAATCGTGAGCCTGTATTTACCTGAAAGAGCGATATTTCTGATTGCTGCGGCTATCTGCATCCCTCCTATCCACAGTCCGAAAGCCAGACATTCCACAATCAGGGTCTTCTTCCTGTCGATTCCTGCCGTGTCTATGAACATCTGTTCTATTGCCTGCATATATCCGGCTTCGTCGCAAGGGCGTTTGGGCCAGTAAACAGCTCCGGTCTTGCTGAATCCGGAACTCGAACCTATGAGGTGTATGTTGTCCAAATCGTTCTCCCGGCACAGTTCCTCAAGTGGATACGCCAGAAGATAGTTCTGTTTGGTAAGCAGAGGCAGGTCTTCAAAACGCTCCGGCAACTCTGATGAACCGGTCTCCTTTTCCAGAAGTCTCCTGTAAGCCTTTACATTCAGCAATACATCGTTCAAAAGTTCCTTGCAATCCATATCATTTCACTCTTTTGTCCACAATTTTCTTGATTTTTCCGGTAATGGAATTGCGTGGCAGTGAGCCGAGAGGGGCAATCCTTACCTCGTAATTCCTGACAAAGCCCACATTGAGCCCAACCTTGATTTCCGGAACAAGGTCCATCAGCCTTGCACGCAACTTGCCCGCCGCGGCAGTCGCATCCTCCGATTCGCTTTCTCCACATTCCACGGTCAGGATTATGTCCATCTGGTTGGCAATGTCTTCGAGTTCAAGCTGGAAATTCAGACTGAGTACATCCGAGAACTCGCTGACTGCCCTTTCGAATACTCCTGCGGAGATGTAGGCGCCTCCAAGTTTGAAGTCCTCTCCCGTGCGTCCTGCAAGCTTGAAAAGCGGATTCGGGTCCCCGCAAGGACAGCTCTCGGCAAGCAGGGTTGCCATATCCCCGATACGGTAACGGATGACCGGTTCGAGTGTGCGGGCGAGACTTGTAATGATCACTTCACCTGTCTCCCCGACTTCAACCGGTTCCAGAGTGTCAGGGTTCACGATTTCTATGAGTTGGGTGGCAGTCGGGGCGTGATAGGTGGCAAATCCGCAATCCGGGCACTGGTAGCCCATTATGCCGCAGTCGGCACTGGAATACGCGAGAGCCTTTATTTCCTTCACCCCGAGATAGCGTTTCACGTGTGCCTCCGCCTCACGGCTGAGCTGTTCTCCGGCGAATGCGGCTATCCTCAGGTCGGGGAATACATATCCATCTTTCTTGGCAAGGTCTGCGAGGAAGACGAGCATAGTCGGAAGCGTGACGACCACAGTCGGCTGGTAACGTTTGCAGAGGGCATAAACCTCCTCCACATTGATGTTCGCCGAAATCGGAAGATGGACCCCTCCGCCGTATCTTATCATTTCGTGTACTCCGAGAAAAGACGGCCAGAGATGTCCTGCAATGAAGAGATTTGCCACTATGTCGTCCGGACGCACCCCAAGCAGGCGGAATGCCTCTCCCTGTACCTGGCAGAAAGTGTCCCACTCCGAATGGGAAAGGACTATCGTCCTTGCGACTCCGGTGGAGCCTCCGGTGGAAGATACTATGGCATTCTCCAAAGGACCTGTCAGCATATCTTTCGACGCAGGGTAAGTGTTCTCAAACAGGTCGTTTCGGGACAGCAGGGGAACCCTTCTCCAGTCGTTTTCATCCCTGACCTCGCCCAAGTCCGCATATTTCCTTGCGTAAAACGGGGCTTTCCTCGCTGTTTCCAGGACCTTGACCGCCCGGGCAATCTGTTCCTGCCGTGTAAGATGTTTCATATTTTACTTTTTCTGCCTTTCGCCATAATCAGCATCGATGCGGCTGCAATGGT
>JBJEJT010000321.1:0-2227 GCA_051878255.1 Candidatus Cryptobacteroides sp.
GAAGTCGGGCCGTTGTTGATTTCGTTGAGACATTCGGAGTAGAGGAGGAGCATATCGGCAAGTCTGATTGACCTGAAATTGTTGTCGTTCCAATAGTACAGAGGATAGACGTCAGTGGAGTATTTCTTTATGAAAACCCTTTTGTTGTCCGATGCCGAGTAGTTGTATTCCGACCAGGTCTTGCCGTATATGAGCTGGTCCGGATGCTCCGGGAAATCGCTTTCGGCCTGGCTGTACCAGCAAGTGTAGAAAAGGCGGGGGTCGTTCTTGCCGTCAGTGGTTTTTTCCCGTTTGAAATAGTCCACTATCCAGGTGTTGGCTTCGACATTGTTCCATCCCGTGCCTTTCGGGGACTGGTTAACCTCTATCTGTGTGCCCAGTTGGGCATTGGCGTCAAGGTAATTGTCAGTCTGGTCGAAGCCCACGTAATTGGTCAGGGAGAACTGGATCTCATACAGGGACTCCGTATTGTTCTCGCTCTTGCAACTGAAATTGTCCTGCCAGTTGTCTTCGAGTTTGTATATGTCCTTGCCTTCTCCCTCCACAATCCAGTTCAGGCATTTCTCCGCTTCTGTCCATTTCTTGTGTTGCATATACACCTTGGCAAGCAGTCCGTAGGCTGAACCTTTTGTCGGACGGGCCTTTTCCTTGTCCCTGGTGAGAGGAAGGTGGTCAGCTGCCCAGGTCAGGTCGGCTTCCAGCTGATTGAATACAATCTCCACCTGGTCCTCCGGATTCTTGGAATTGGCAGGGGTGTCGTTTGCGGACGATGTCTTGGTTATCAGCGGCACGTTGTCCCAGAGTGCCACCAAATAGTAATAGTAGAACGACCGGAGCCAGAGAGCCTGTGCCTTCATATCCTGTCTGTTCTCATCGCTGTCGAAGACAATGGATTCATCATCTATGTGGTCCAGAACCTGGTTTGCCCTGTTGATGGCAGTCCAATGCTCCCTCCACATTTTCGTCTGCCCTTCTGCGAAGTTGTAGTCCGTGTATTTGAATTTGGTCCACTCGTTCAGTTCGGTCCATCCGGCATAACTGACTCCGTCGTCTGCCATCCCGTTGAGTTGGGTGTAGATGTTTCTGGTCCAGGTGCCCTGGCGGTAGAACATTGCGTAAACTGCATTCAATCCGTAATTCATATCCTCCTGGGTTTTCCAGAACATACTGGTGGAAAGACCATTCTCATTCTGTATCTCCAATGCATCGCAGGATGCAAGGCACATAGCTGCAGCAAGCAATGAATAGGCTGTTATCTTAAAATGTCTCATAGCTTTATGCGTTTAGAAAGTGAATGATATGGCAAACTGTACAGAACGCGGATTCGGGAATGAGCATCCGTCGTAACCTAATGTGTAGATACCTGTATCTGCAAATTCAGGGTCAAGTCCGGAATAGCCTGTCAATGTCAGGAGGTTCTTTGCGGTGACTGAAATCCTCAATGCCTCGAGTTTGATTTTCCTGAGTGCCGCTGCCGGGACGCTGTATCCGATGGAAATGTCCGAGAATCTCCAGAATGATCCGTTTTCGAGCCAACGGTCCTGGTCTCCACGTGTGTTCCTGGTATCTCCGTACAGAGCCCTCGGAGTCGTGGTGGATGGATTGTCCACAGTCCACGGAGAGTAGTCGTTGAAATTGTTCTGGTTGGTTGAGAAGTCGGCTGCAGTCGCACGTGCCCCGTTGTAGACTTTCTGTCCGAACCTTCCGTAACCTGTGATGTTCAGGTCCCATCCTTTGTAGGCAAGGCTGATGTTGAGGCCTGCGTAGAGTTTCGCCCACGGGCTGCCTACAATCTGTCTGTCTTCGGAAGTAATCTGGCCATCATCATTGTAGTCGTCATAAATCAAATCTCCGGGCTGTGCAGTCGGCTGGATGACTTTACCTTCTGAATTGACGTGGTTCTGGACTTCTTCGTACGACTGGAAAACTCCGAGCGTCTTGTACAGGTACCACATTCCCAAAGGCTGTCCTATCTCGGATTTTGACAGGGAGGTGTAGTAAACTGTCTGTCCGTATCCCAGACTCAGCACCTTGTTGTGGCAGGTCGAGAGATTAGCGTTTATCGCGTATGAGAAATCCCCTACGGAATCGTGCCACCCTGCCTCGAACTCGAATCCCATATTCTGCAATGTCCCGGCGTTCACGGTAGGGGATCCTCCCTCATTTCCGGTAGTCATAAGAATAGGCAGTTGCAGAAGCAGGTCGCTGCTCTTGGAATAGTAGTATT
>JBJEJT010000322.1:0-2225 GCA_051878255.1 Candidatus Cryptobacteroides sp.
GTTAAACTTTATAATAATCGTCCGGAACTTTTACCGGACAGCAATGATAAAATTGCTATATTTGGGGCGTAAATGGTTTTCCTATGCCCCACTGGTTGGAGATTTTCATAAGCATTGCGGCTGCAAGCTGCATAGTTTTCGTCATCATAGACAACAGACGCCCGGTGCACGCCCTCGCCTGGCTGCTCATAATCATATTCATACCGGTGCTGGGGCTGGTGCTCTATTTCATCTTCGGGATGGACCATCACAGGGAGCGTCTCATACGCGAGGACAGGCTCGGGGAACTCAAGCACCACACTGCCTCGAAATGGAAAGACTACATCGCAAGTCCGGAGGCGGAGTACGAGAACATTGCCTCGATGCTCTATGCGGCAAATACAGCCTATCCCCTCGGAGGCAATGACATAACCCCCTATTTCACTTTCGCGGATATGAGGGACGACCTCCTGCGGGACATAGCTTCAGCCAGGGACCACATACATTTCCAGTTCTTCAAGTTCGAGAATGACGAGGTGGGGCGGATGTTCGCGGACGCACTCATATCCAAGGCAAAGGAGGGGGTGGAGGTAAGGGTGCAGTATGACGATGTGGCAAACTACTTCCGCAGGGGCTTCTTCGCAAGGATGAAAAAGGAGGGCGTGCAGGTGCAGTCATTCATCCGGGTCTATCTGCCGTTCATATCCTCGAGGGCCAATCTGCGCAACCACAGGAAAGTCGTGGTGATTGACGGGAGGGTGGGCTATCTCGGAGGGATGAACATCGCCAGCCGATATGACACCGGTCTCAAGTGGGGCTGCTGGAGGGACACCCATATGCGCATCGTGGGTCCCGCAGTCAGCGAACTCCAGACTTCTTTCCTCACCGACTGGCAGTTTTCCTCACACAAGTTCATCGACGGCGACCGCTATTATCCGTCGGTGCCGCTGATTCCTGCCCCGTCTGGCAGCAGCACCGTGCAGATCCTCACTTCCGGACCAATGGACGAATGGAATGTGATAATGCAGGGCTTTGTCCGTATCATTTCCCGCGCACGCCGCTATGTCTATATCCACAGTCCCTATTACATCCCCACCGAATCCATCAGCACGGCGCTCAAGAATGCAGCCCTTTCCGGGGTGGACGTGAGGCTTCTGATTCCTTACAGGGGCGATATGGGTTCACTCACGGCAGAGGCGTCCAAATCCTATATCGACGAAATCCTCGCCGCCGGGGTCAAGGTCTATTTCTACAGAAAGGGATTCCTACATTCAAAAGCCATAGTCTCGGACGACTCTTTCTGCACCATAGGCTCGACCAATATGGACATACGCAGCTTTGAACTCGACTTTGAAGTGAATGCTTTCATCTACGATTCCCGTATAGCCATACGGCTGAAAGAGGAATTCCTGAAGGACCTCGAAGATTCGGAACCCGTGGACCGGGACATCTGGCGCAACCGTCCCCTCTGGCACAAATTGCGTGAGTCCTGCTCCCGCCTGTTCTCGCCGCTGCTCTGAAGCACCCTACCGCGAACCGCCTCCGAGGGCGTGGTAGAGCCGTATAGTCCCCTGGATCCCGTCATAGATGTCTTCCACCTCATCTATCTGCGAGGCAAGCAGCGCCTGCCGGGCAGTGAGGACTTCGAGATAGTTCACATTGCCGTTTTCCATAAGCAGTTCCGTGCTGAGCACAGCATTTTCCAGTTCGGCAGTCTTACTGCGGGAGAGTTCGAGGTGGAGGGCGGCTGTGTGGCATTGTTTCATTGCATCGTTCACCTCGTTGCCTGCGTCAAGTATTTTCTGCTGCCAGGACAGGAGAGCCTCTTCCTGCCTCGCTTCCGCACCCCTGAGGGCAGAGATGTTCTTGCCCCGGTTGAACAGCGGCTGCACCAGCGAACCCACCGCTTTCAGAATCCACCCTCCCGGATTGCTGATGGCACATCCGAGATTGTCCGTCCACCCGGCAGAACCTCCGAGTGTGATTTTGGGATAGAAATCCGAGCGTGCCCCAGTGGTGGCATAGAAAGCCTTCACAAGGTTCTGTTCCGCCTCCCGCACATCCGGTCTGTTCCGGAGCAGTTCCACGGACAGTCCGGTTGAAAGCCCCTCAGGGAGTTTCAGTTCCAGTCCCGCACTCCGTTCAATCCGTCCGGGCGCGATTCCGAGCAGTGACGAGAATGAGTTCTCCAATGTGAAGATTTCCTTTTCCAATTCGAGGACAGACTGCCGTGCCGCCAACAGTTC
>JBJEJT010000323.1:0-2225 GCA_051878255.1 Candidatus Cryptobacteroides sp.
AGCCGAAAGCCTTGCATCGGCATCCGTCGAGGTGGAAATCCGCAATGTCAAGACCAATGCCTACGTCAATCTCGCCAGCGGAGTGGTTACGGCGACAGGTACAGCCTCCAAGGTGGTTCCTTACGATGAAGGTACACGCTATCGTGCGGTGGTCGTGCCTCAGACCGTGGCAGACGGTTCGGATCTCATAACCGTGACTGTCAATGGGACGGCATATACCCTCAAGAAAGGATTCACTTTCGTTTCCGGCAAACAGCACACATTCACCGTGACAGTCAATAAGACCGGTAGCGGAATCAACATCGGTGTGGGCGACTGGGACAATGACGGCACCGACAATGGAGGCGATGCAGAATAGATTTATGCGAGTGGAGAAATCCTGACAAGAAAACCTAATACAATATATAAAGATGAAAAAGACAATTTTGACCGCAGCAGCCGTTCTTTCAGTAATGGCTTGCACCAAACAGGAAACGGCTGTGCCGCAGCAGAATGACCTGCTTCCGATTGAACTTTCCCTTTCCGTACAGACGAAGGCGACAGATGCCGCATACGAAAATGGTGACAACGTGGGCATCTATGTAAGTTATGAATCTGCCCTTGCCGCATCAGGCAATTATATTGACAACAAGAAATTCACTTTGGCAGACGGCAAATGGACAGCTGACACCGAAATCTTCTGGAAAGACAAGGAAACCCCTGCCGACTTCTATTGCTACTATCCTTACGGAGCCATTGCCGATGCAACTGCATATTCCTTTGCAGTGAAGTCAGACCAGAGTTCCATCGATAATTACAAGGCATCGGATTTTCTCTGGGGAAAGCGCAGCGGTGCCCTCCCCGGCGGTGGCTCTGTGGCTATCAGCACTTCGCATATCCTCAGCAACATCCTCATCTATCTCAAACCTGGGGACGGATTCACTGATTCGGAATTTGCGGCAGCCACCAAGACCGTAAAGATCGGCAATGTGAAGACCAGTGCCAACGTGAACCTGAATGTCGGAGCTGTCACAGCCAAAGGCGATGCCTCGGTGATAACTCCATATTGGACAGACGAGTACTACAAGGCTGTCGTAATACCTCAGTCAGTTGCGGCTGATGCAAACCTCATCATCCTGACCGTAGATGGTGTGACCTACACCCTTGCCCGCGAATTCACCTTTGCCGCAAAGACCCAGCATAAACTCACAGTGACAGTAAACAAATCGTCAAGCGGACTCAATATCAGCATAGAGAGTTGGCTGATTGACGACACCGAGTACACCGGAGACGCAAAATAGATGCAAGTCCCGGTTTGAAATCCCGCAGCGAATTCATTCTTGATTTCCTGCGGGATTATCGTGGGGATTTTGTAAATTCGCATCGGTTTGTGAATTTTATGGATGATGGATAACAAAAACATTTTTGGATATCTGCTCAGGTGCTGGAAATCGTCAGTTCCGGTAATTTCCGCCGCTATGCTCATCGTATCTTGTGGCAAGGCGGCTTCGGCAGGTGGAGTGGAACCTGACGGACAAGAGCCTGATATGGGGGATGGCAGGATTGAAATCCGGCTGTCTCCCGCAATGACAAAAGTCTCCGGTGACAGTTTCGAGGCAGGGGACAGAATCGGAGTGTTTATGCTCTAAGCCGATGATGTCCCGGATGAGGTTCTGGGGGAGACTTCAGGAGAAAGTTCCCTCGTTCCCACAGTCTATCTTGACAATCAGGAATTCAAGGCTGTGAATGGTGATGGCGTCCTGGAATGGAAGGCAGAGGACAGACTTTGGTGGAAAGATGACAGCACTCCGGCGGATTTCCGCTGCTATCACCCCTATACGCAGGATGCTGCCGGCATCAGGATGCTGTCTTGCCGCGTGTCGGCGGACCAGACCACCCACAAGGCTCTTTCGGAGAGCGACATTCTTTGGGGAGAGGCGCTGCAGGTCAGTCCCACTTCTGCCTGCGTCGAATTGATGACTTCACATCGGACAGGACAGATTGTCATCGAACTTGTACCGGGCAAGGGCTATGACAAGACTTCACTTGAGGCTGACGTCGAGGCTCTTGTACTGAAGGATGCCCTGTGCGGGGCAGTGCTTGACCTTGAGACTGGAGAACTTGTCTCCGTGCCCGGGGCTGCCGAAGATGTGCTTCCATACCGTGATGGCTTGGTTTACAGGGCTTTGTTGCCTCCGCAAAATAATTCGGACTTTGAGGTGAATATGAAGGTGGCAGGAATGGAA
>JBJEJT010000324.1:0-2205 GCA_051878255.1 Candidatus Cryptobacteroides sp.
TGAATTTGCCGAATCTCACCAGGTCAATCCTTCTTCTGCCTTCAGCGAAGAACTCACGTCCCCATTCTGCCAGCATTTCCTTTTCGTCCAGCTTCACGCTGCCTTCCGGCTCGTACAGAATAAGGTCCAGTTCAGCCGCATTGGCCGCCTTGTAGTTGCGCTTTCTTACGGAATTCAAAAGTGTCCCGGCTTCTTCAGCATATCCCTTCCTCAACCTGCATTCTGCAAGTGCATAAATCATCTCCGGAAGACGTATTTCCGTCAGGTCGGCTTCATTCTGCCCAGCATCGGAATCGGAGTAAAGCGGATATTTCACGAAACAGTAGCAGGAATTGTGGTCCCCGGTCCTGTGGGTGCTTTCTCCTCCCGGCCAGCTTCCCGGAGCATAGGAGCCGAACTGGCCGCAGGCATCCCTAAGGTAGAGGCTCAATCCGGTTGAAGGGGATTTCAGCTTGGCCTTGACACCGTTGTTGTCGTATTCTATATATCCATACAGCAACATTCCCTCTCTGCGGCTGTTGCCGAGATTCTTGTAGAATTTCATCCTCTCGTCCAGGATTCTGGCATCAAGACTGAACTCGTCCTGTCCGGGATTGCCGGCGAATGCATATTTGCGGAAATTCTGCATAGGCATACCGAGTTCGTAATCGTACAGCTTGCCGTTGGTGTTGTAACTTGGGGCGGCCGCCCACTGGCAAATATGTGTTCCGTGCAGATTGTTGGACTTGCAGTTGGAGTCTTTAAGATACAGATTCATATTGGAAGGCACTGTCCACCAATACATTGCATAATCGTAATGCCAGAAGGACCTTTCGGCACCCTGGGTGGAAGGAAAGCCGAAAATGACTTCATCGCAAAGGTCGTTGTCCCAGTCGAAAGCAGCATCCCAACGGTCGGCAACAGCGTAGAGCCCATAGGTTCCGTCAATGATCCGCTTTGCATAAGTTTCACATTCGTCCCATCTGCTCTCACCGATATAAACCTCGGCATTGAGATACAAGCGGACAAGCAAGGCTGCGGCACCAGCCTGCGTCCACTGTCCCTGATTGGCCCCGTTTCCTCCCAATGAAGTCTTTTGGGGCAAATACTGTATGCATTCCAGCAGTTCGCTTTCTATGAATTCAAATGTCTCCTTCGGAGTAGCCTGTTTGGTCGGATTCAATGAAGCATCGTTGAAGTGCGTGACTATGAGGACATTCCTGACCTGGTCAAGCAGGTTCAGATAGAACCAGGCTCTCAACATCCTGGCCTGGGTGGACAGATTGTCCCATTCGGCCTGAGTGAAGCCGAATTTTTCCCGGTCAAGTTCAGCAAGGTCCTCGATGACGGAATTGCACTGTCCGATTCCGGTGTAAGGCTGGCTCCACGCTCCGCTGACATCCGGAGTGTTGGTTTCCACGTCATACTGGTGGTACTGCATCATACGGTGCTTGCCACCGTCATCCCACCAACCGTCCCTGGTCACGGTCACAAGCTGGTCAGCTGTGATTTCGTTGAGTATATACCTGTTCTGTACGCTGTAGAATCCGTGTTCAAAAGGCCTGAAGACGGCCCTCAACACGTCCTTTTTGGTATTGTAGAAATTTGAGCTGTCAACCTCGGAATACAAGGTCTCGTCGAGATTTGTACAGGACACCGCCGCAAGACTCAGTGCGAGAAAAAATATTTTTGTTGCAGACTTCATAGCTATTAGAATTCAATGTTAACCCCGAAAATGAACTGACGGCAGGAAGGATAATATGCTCCGGTGCTGTTGGCTCCCGGTGTCAGGCCGTTTGTCTGGTAGGAAGACGGATCTATACCGCTGAAACCCGTGAACGTGTACAGGTTCTTTGCCGTTGCATAAAGCCTGATCTTCTTGAGATACTTTAAGTCAAGATTGAAATTGTATCCCAATGTGACAGCATCGATTTTCAGATAATCACCTTTCTCAAGGAAATAGTCCGACACGACAACTCCCGTATCCGGATTGATTGCGTAGTTCTTTCCATAAGCCTTCTTGAGCACATTTCCATTGAAGTTTCTGTGCCCGTACATAAAATCGTGGATGTTGAAAAGGGCGTAGCCCAGGGCCGTAGTGAGGAAAACCGACATATCGAAATTCTTTATCCTGAGGCTGTGGGTCATTGAACCCGTAAATTTAGGCAGGCCGTTTCCGACATATCTCTTGTCTTCATCCGAAGCATCGGAAGCTTTTATCATATC
>JBJEJT010000325.1:0-2200 GCA_051878255.1 Candidatus Cryptobacteroides sp.
GGATGATGTTGATCAGAGCATATATTCCACCGCCGGTTTTTACTGCCACATAGAGATATTGGGCATTGTCTCCCGTAATGCCGCCGAATTTCTGCCCGTCCTCCGTAAAAGTCTTCCAGGTTCCGTTGATTGTCAGTCCCCAATTGTCCGTCTCGGTTTCATAGGCGCTCTTTATATCCGAATACCGTCTCGCCCCGTCGTATTTCGCAGTGTCGAACAAACGCTTGAAATATGTATTGTTGCGAGTGGTCCAGGAGTCGGAAATAGCATTGTATGTGCTGTTCATCCAGGGGTAATGGTCTGCATTGGCAGGGGAAGCCAGGACAACATTCAGACTGCCGGTCAGGAATGATAGCATATCAACTTTTGCCTGGTCTTCCCCGGTTATGCCGACCAGGTTGAATACTTCTCCCGTCAGGATGTTCAATCCTGAATTGCAAGGATTTGCGTCATTGTTGATATTCAACACCACCTCTCTCTCCACGACAGGATATTCATTGAGTTCGAAATCAATGTCCGCATTGTACTTGCGACCGGACTCGTAGGCAATGTCCTCCGTAGTGGTCACAGTCCTCGTACACATTCCCTTGTCCGTCGTTATATGGACATTGACCGAAGATCCGGACGGGACACTGAAAGGAGGGGTCACGAAATAGAAGGTGGCAGTTGCATCCGGTTCAAGTGCAGTACCCTCCAAGACTTTAAGTTCATAGGAAGTGCTTACCGTTCCTCCCAGATAGTCGGTCGGGACAAAAGGGGTTTCGGAAGTCATATTCAGTCGGAACTGCCCGGTCAGGTAACAGTCTTTGATGTCAGTGGACATCCCCACGGACGTGACTGTCACCGCCTCGCTGTGCTTGTTGGTCATCCTGACCTGCTGGAGGGCTCCGATATGCCTCATAGTCATTTCAGGACTCATCGTGTCGATTGCCTTTCCTAAAAGCACATCCTGGCGGGCAAGGTGGTCCGTATTGTCATAGCCAGTCTGTGCCATATCATCTACAGGAGTACCGAACAGGACCACGCACTTCCCCACTGAGGACGGAGTGTCCATAGAACCCGGATATATGGCATACCAGTCCAGAGTCTTATTCTGGCTGTTGGCTGTATCATAGCGGTCCAGGAATTCGGATTTCTTCTGGGCATTGGTAATGCTTTCATCAAATCTGAAAGTCACAGACTCATCCCCGACAGAATAAATGGAGAACTTGACAGGATTGCCGACCCACCAGCCATCATTGGTTGAAGGCAGATCCTCCCCGCTCACTGCGGTATAGACCGCAATGTTGTCATCGGAACTCCAATTGACTGTAAAATTGTTCTCAGGGTCCGTCACGGTCTTGGAAGACGGCAAAGTGCCGCCTGAAGACGAGGTGTTTCTCGCTATGATCCGTATATCCGAAGCCGCATCGGTTCCGGGTCGGGGTGCTTCAACTTTGGAGCAGGAAATTGCAGCCATAATCACTGCGCCTGATAACAGTATCTTTTTCATATAGTTTGCATTTATGTTGTCTTACTCATTCTTTTCCGTGATAACCAACCCTCCGTTTTCGGGGATTCTGACTTTGATTTCCCCTTTGCGGGAAGCCTTTACGGTTTTAAGCGAACCATTCAGATTGTCGTCGTCCGAATAAAGGAGCATAGTCTTTCCCTCAATGATGCCGTCAGTGGAAATTGTGGTCTGCACAGCTTCTTCCTGAGCATTCACACCCACGATGTACCACTTCCCGGCACTTTTGCGGGCAAGTATGACATACCGTCCCGGATAACCCTCGACAAACTTCACATCCTCCCAGGTCGAGGGCACTTTCTTCATAAAGTCCACAGCCCATTCCGGTGCGTCATACAGATTGTTGGGGGCGAGTGCGAAATGCTGCACGGGGCTTTGGAACAGGACTGCAGTGGCAAGTGCAAAGACATCCGAAGTCCTGCGATGATTCCCATTGTCGTTGTTGCCGCCATAACGCTTGTTCAAGGTGCTGCCTCCGAAATCCATCGAGCCTACGGCGTTACGTATAAACGGATGCAGAGTGGCACAGTATGCCTCTTCATCGCAGGATTGCTGGTGGAAGTAGAGGTTTTCGCTTGCCAGAACGGCTTCGCTGGACGCATAGTTGGGATACATCCTTTCCCAGCCGCGGGGGAGGGTGCATCCGTGGAAGATTACCAGGAGACCGTATTCTTCGGCATCGGTCAGGAT
>JBJEJT010000326.1:0-2196 GCA_051878255.1 Candidatus Cryptobacteroides sp.
ATTTACTTCGTGCCGAAGATACGGTCGCCGGCATCTCCGAGACCCGGAACTATGTATGCGTTCTCATTGAGACGCTCGTCCACGGCTGCCACATAGATGTCCACGTCCGGATGGACTTCCTGCACTTTCTTTATGCCTTCCGGGGCTGCGACGAGGCACATCAGCCTGATGTTTGCGCAGCCGCGCTTCTTGAGCAGCGTCAGTGCATCCACGGAACTTCCACCGGTGGCGAGCATAGGGTCGGTCACGATGACAAGCCTCTGCTGTATGTCCTCAGGCAGTTTGCAATAGTATTCCACCGGCTCGTGGGTCTGTTCGTTCCGGTAAAGTCCGATATGTCCCACCTTTGCCACTGGGATGAGGGTAAGCATCCCGTCCAGCATACCCATTCCGGCACGCAGGATAGGAACGATTGCGAGCTTTCTGCCCGATACCTTGGGAGAACTCATCTTGCAGATAGGGGTTTCGATTTCTTTGTAGGTCAGGGGCAAATCCCTCGTGATTTCATAACCCATAAAGAGTGAGATTTCGGTAAGCAGTTGCCTGAAATCCTTGGACCCTGTGTTCTTGTCCCTCATAATCGTCAGCTTGTGCTGGATCATAGGGTGGTCGATGATGTGTACGGTGCTCATTATTGTAACTGATTAGAATTTACGTAAACAGTGCAAAATTAGACAAAAATTTCCTATTTTTGAGCCGATGAATCAATTTAGTAACCATTAAAAAATCATCTGCCCCGCCTTTGAATGTCTTTTGGGTCCATAACCCTTTTCTCTTCGGTCACTTAGCCCCACTCTCACCAAAGAAATATCCTCAAGAACCTTGTTTTAACTGAAACATCCCCACCGCATACTTATGTCACGCAATCACATATTACTCACTGCAATCCTGCCGTTCCTGCTGACCCTCAGCTCCTGCCGGGAGAAATATCCGGAGGCTCCTGCCCGGGTGCCTGCCATAATCCTGGACACTGACATAGGCAGTTCATACGATGACCTCGTCGCCCTGGCTATGCTCCACGTCTTCCAGGACAGGGGACTGTGCAGGCTCGCAGGCGTGGTGGTGGACCGTATGGGAGAGGACTGCGCATCGGTGGCAGACATTATGGACAGCTGGTACGGCAGACCCGACTTGCCTCTGGGTCTTGTCAGGGACGGTATTCCGGACCCGGTGGTCTGGATTGACTACAGGAATATGGCAGACTATGCGGACACCGACGGGAATCTCATCTTCCACGGTTCCGGACGGAGTATGTCCGAACTCCCGGACGGGTACAGGCTTTACCGGCGTCTCCTTTCGGAAGCCCCGGACTGTTCGGTAAGTATATGCAGCATAGGTTTTATGACAGCCCTTTCGCAGCTTCTCGAATCGGGACCTGACGAATTTTCGGATATGTCGGGGGTGGAGCTTGTGCGCAAGAAAGTGAAATGCCTCTATATGATGGGAGGGGTTTTCGACGGCTCGTTGGAACCGGACTACAATTTTTCCCAGGGACTGTCTTTCGCCAGTACTTTTTTCCGGCTCTGGCCATCGGATGTCGATGTGGTGATGTCCCCGTCGGAAGTGGGGAACGGGATAGATTACACTCCGGACCAGGTGCTGGAGGATCTGCCGGAGGGACATCCTGTCTGCGAAATGCTCCGCAGATGCACTCCTGACGAGGGGCAGAGGATGTGGGACCCTATGACTGTCATCGATGCCGTGGAGGGGGATGGCTTGTTCCGGCTTTCCGCCCGGGGAGAGGTTACGATGGGAGAGGATGGCAGCACCACGTTCTCGGAGACCGCCGACGGGAATTTCAGGTATCAGCTTCCGGGGGACGATGACTGGAACAGTGAGATGCTCCGGCGCATACGCCGTACGATGAGGAACGGATCCTGACGTGTCGATTCCTGTCCCGGATTCTGAAAAATAATCTAAAATTTTCCTATTTTTGCGGCTTCATACCAAAATTACTGTCTATGGTCAAGGTATTCTGCAAAAACACCGGTACTTTCAAGGAATTCCAGGAAGGAACCACACTGCTCGATGCTCTCAGGGAATTTGACCTCGGAGAGACAAATACCCCCTCCAACCCTGTCCTTGCGGCAATAGTGAACAATGTCGTACAGGGGCTCCGCTTCAGACTTTACAACAACAAAGACGTGGAATTCGTCAATTACCGCAGTTACAGCGGACGTGGGGTCTATACCAGGT
>JBJEJT010000327.1:0-2194 GCA_051878255.1 Candidatus Cryptobacteroides sp.
AAGTTCCAATATCCACCCTGCCACGTTGTCGAGGAAATAGCGGTCGTGGGTCACGGCGATTACCGTGCCCTTGTACTGCCTCAGATGTTCCTCCAGCCACTGTATGGATTCGGCGTCCAGATGGTTGGTCGGCTCGTCCAGCAAAAGCACGTCAGGCTGCTTGAGCAAAAGCCGGCACAATGCCACCCTGCGTCTTTCCCCTCCCGAGAGTTGTGCCACCCTGGCATCTGACGGAGGGCATTGGAGCGCATCCATAGCCCTTTCGAGCTTCGAGTCTATCTCCCAACCGCCCAGATGTTCTATTTTCTCCGTCAGTTCCCCCTGCCTTTCAATGAGCGCAGCCATTTCATCGTCTGACATCGGCTCGCAGAATCTGAGATTGACTTCCTCGTATTCCCTGAGTGCATCCACCACTTCCTGCACGCCCTCCTGCACCACTTCCAGCACGGTTTTGTCCGGGTCCATCTGAGGTTCCTGCTCCAGGTAGCCGACTGTGTAGCCCGGTGCCCAGACCACTTCGCCCTGATACTGATTCTCCACTCCGGCTATGATTTTCATCAGGGTGGACTTTCCGGACCCGTTCAGACCTATGATGCCGATTTTCGCACCATAGAAGAAAGACAGGTATATATCCTTGAGTATAACTTTGTTGTTGTGGGGAAGAATCTTGCCGACCCCGTTCATTGAGAAAATTATCTTCTCGTCTGCCATATCATTGTTTATTTGTCGATGAACACCCGGAACTGCCCGGATTTCCCGCAAAGATACGGCAGGAAAGTCAATTCTGCAAAACTGTACCCGGGCTTCCTCCCGCTTTGCGGAAATTTCTCCTCACCCAGTCGGATGGTGTCTCCCCCGTGTATTTCCGGAATGCCTGATTGAAGGAGGACTGTGTCCTGAAACCACTCATAGATGCAAGTTCGGACACTTTCAGCCGTGGGTTCCTCTTCATACATTCTATCGAGTAGCGGACGCGGTAGGTGTTCACGAACTGGCAGAAGTTCATTCCGCTGTATTCGCCTATGGCTTTCGACACATATAGCCTGTTCGTGAATATGTGTTCCGACAGGGCAGTGATTGTGAATGAGTCGTCGAGGAATGGCAGTTTGTCGTCGAAATAGCGCTGTATGCGGTTGAATATCGCTGAAAGCATTATGTTTTTGTTCTCATAGCTGAGGGTCCTGTCCCTGATTTGCCTGCAGTAGGAGTCTGTAACCTGCTTTTCGATTCTGTCCAGGACCACGAAAGGGCGGGACGTGGAGTGGCGGACGAGTGCCAGGGACAGGAGTGAGCAGGAGGCTGTGGTGAGGCTTACGTCGAAGACTGGACGCAGGTCTTCCAACAGTGGGGTGGTAAGGGAAAAACAGGTTATTCCAAAGGAGAACAGCATATACAGTGTTGAAGACAGTACGCCGGAGATGCTCAGCCTTGTCGTTTGGTTTTCAGAGTTCTTGACCGTTCTGCGGGTTTCTGTGATGAGAAAGAGCAGCACGGACAGCAGAGAAGTCAGGGAGCACAGGCTTGTTGCATTCCTTGCCTGTCCGCCTATGCAGGCGAAGATGCTTCCTCCTGCGGAGACGGTTTCAGAGAGAATCAGGGCTGCAGTCTGGACTGGGGTAAGGCTGCGGGGGAGGATTGCCAGGGGAGGGACGGCAAGGACTATGTCGCAGGCTACTTTCGCATCCAGCCCCATCGCTTCGTCTGCCACTGCGGTAATCAGGGACAGGATGAGGGATATGGCTGGGAGCAGCGGGATCCGGAGAGGTTTCTTGCCGGAGGGACGGTGGCGTATCAGGCAGGTCGATGCCAGCAGCAGGGTGGAAAGTACCGTGAGCAGGGATGCGGGCTCACACATTGCAGGAAATGACAGGTTTATCATACGGGTATGGTTTTATTTTCCCCAGGTTCGTTTGCCTGCAAATTTACGGTGTGGAAGTGCTCTTGTAAAGTAACAAAATCTTGCGGTCAGCAAGGATTTGTTACTTGTGGTAATCAGAAAATTTTTTATAGGGTGCTTGTTGAACGTCACGCCCGACCTGATCGGGCGTCTGGTGGGGATGGGGATTCCCGGTCGAGCCGGGAATGACGGGGTATGGGGTGCTTGTTGAACGTCACGCCCGACCTGATCGGGCGTCTGGAGGGGATGGGGATTCCCGGTCGAGCCGGGAATGACGGGGTATGGGGTGCTTGTTGA
>JBJEJT010000328.1:0-2194 GCA_051878255.1 Candidatus Cryptobacteroides sp.
GGAATTCATAGCCGGTATGGAACATCCGTATCTGACGATGACTTCCGCGGAAAGGGCAGGCGCAATCCGGCGCATAGTCTTCGGGACAGTCAAGTTCTGCATCCTGTCGAGGATAACCGGACACTTTCTGGTGGACCCCGTCTTCGCTGCTCCTGCGACTGCGTCCGGTCCTGCCTGTCTTCTCGCAGTCTATGCCTACACTTTCCAGCTCTACTGCGACTTTTCCGGCTACACCGACCTTGCCATAGGCATATCCCGTTTCATAGGCATACCTCTGCCGGAAAACTTTGCCCTGCCCTACCACAGCGCAAGCATAACCGAGTTCTGGAGACGCTGGCACATAAGTCTTTCGTCCTGGTTGAAAGACTACCTTTACATAAGTCTCGGGGGAAACCGCAAGGGGAGGCTGCGCACCTATGCCAATCTGCTCATCACTATGGTGCTGGGAGGTCTGTGGCACGGAGTGGGGGTGATGTTCCTGCTCTGGGGTGCCTGGCACGGGATTCTGCTCTGTGTCCACAAGTTCTTGATTGCGGCAGACAACAGGTTCTGCCGATACTGGTTTGCCAAGACAGGTTCTGGGATGAAGCCTTTTCCACGGGCAGCGGGCATTTTCCTGACTTTCAATGCCGTCGCTTTCGGATGGCTGATGTTCCGCAGTCCCGATTGGGGGACATTTGCGACCATAGCCGGCAATATATTCTCCGGATGGTCTCATACGGATTTCCAGTCCATAACCGCTATGACGGCTGCCGTCTCGCCTGACCTGTCTCCGATGGCGTCCCTTGCCGTCCCTTTGTCCGCGCTGGCATTTGCCGTGTTCACCCATTTCCTCCCGTCTTCTTCCCTGGCTCTCATCGACCGCTGCCTCGACCGTTCCGGTTTCCTGACACAGACCCTGCTGCTCGTCCTTACAATCTGGTTGGCTATGCAGACCACTTCCGTGCTCTTTCCGGGAGCCGCCTCAGCCCTCCCTGTCTATGCCAATTTCTAACCAGGTTTTCAGCACGAATTTTGCAGGGGAGTGGCGGCTTTTTTTGTCCGCTTTGGAATGCCGGGCGGACTTCAACTTATGACGTATGGAATCAAGATTTTACAACTACACCGTTCTACCACAGGATATTGACTGCACCACCAAGGCTCGTTTCACAACCCTCATCAGGGCTTTGCTCGACACTGCGGGGGAGGATGCCCGTGTCAATGGTTTCGGAATACAGCCAATGGCTGAACTGAACCTCGGCTGGGTGCTTTCCCGGCTTGCCGTGGAGATTGACTGCCGTCCTATGGAGCACGAGGCCTACAGGATCGAGACCTGGGTTGCCGATTATGGCTCGCTCACCACCAACCGTTGTTTCCGTTTCTGGGATGCGGACGGCAACTGTTTCGGGAGGGCAGTTTCCCAGTGGTGCCTCATCGACTATTCCGCCCGCAGGCTTGCCCCGATTTCTAAACTCGTGAATCTCATAGACGGGACCACGACCGACCAGCCGTTTCCTTGTGACCCGCCTATGAAAATCAAGGCTTTTGAGGCGGAAACCTGTTTCAGCCGGACCGTAAAATATACTGACATAGACTTCAACGGCCATATGAATACCTTGCGCTATCTGGATATGCTCGCAGACGAACTGCCTATGGAAATAGCCACGGGGGACCGCAAGTTGCGTGCGGATTTGCATTTCGTCAAGGAGTCGGTCTATGGAGACGTGCTGAATTTGGCAAAACTTGAAGAATCTCCGGTCAGTGAGGACGGGGTTCCATCCTACAGGATGTCCATACGCAAGGACGACGGTACGCTTGTCATACTTGCGACTTTGTCGTTCAAATAGATTCCCGGTCGGGCCGGGAATGACGAAACTGCACGTCTGCAGGGGATGACTAAATCGTGCGTCGAGCCGGGAATGACGAAACTGCACGACTGCCGGGAATGACGTCTGTGGGGTTGGGAAGACTGGATGGGTCATTGTGTGAAGTTCCGTTAATCAACCCCTGCCCCAGAATCTATTCCGGGTGAATTTTTGCTGAAGTCAAAAAGATGGAATTTATAATAAACTTACGCCTAATCCTGGGAATTTGTCATTAAAAAATTTTTAATATTTCTGTGAGCGATGTATATTTGCAGCCATTTTTGAATAATATGATGACCCCAATTCAAGTGAACAGTGCAACAAAGGTGTAAGGCTGTGAAGGCGCGGCG
>JBJEJT010000329.1:0-2181 GCA_051878255.1 Candidatus Cryptobacteroides sp.
CTCACACGAATGAACCTCGTAATGCGAGGCATCAAACCAGACAACATACAGACACGTTGTGGCGACACCCTCGACCGGGACTGGCCGTGGTTCGACGAAAACGACCCGTTGCACTCCTACAATCCCCTCTATGTGGATGCGGTCGTAAGCAACCCGCCATACTCGCAACAATGGGATAACAAAGACAAGGAATCCGAGCCAAGATACGCAGACTACGGCGTAGCACCAAAAGGCAAAGCAGACTACGCATTCCTGCTCCACGACCTCTACCACGTAAAGCCAGACGGCATTATGACAATAGTCCTTCCGCACGGAGTATTGTTCAGAGGCAAAGAAGAAGAAAACATACGCCGCAACCTCATCGAAAAGAATCACATCGATGCAATAATAGGACTACCTGCAAACATCTTTTTCGGCACAGGAATCCCGACCATCATAATGGTCCTTCGCCAGAAACGTGAACATACAGATACCCTGTTCATTGATGCATCACGCCTCAGCATCAAAGTCGGCAAACAAAACAAACTGACAGCATCAGACATCAAAAGAATTGCGGACACCTACATAGAACGAAATCCGCAAGACTCGACTTTCGCACGCCTCGTTAGCCGCGAAGAAATCCGCCGCAACGAATACAACCTCAACATCCCAAGATATATCGACAGCGCCGACAAACCTGAACAATGGGATGCCCACTCGATAATGTTCGGAGGACTTCCGAAATCAGAAATCGATGAACTGGCATCATACTGGGATGCATTCCCATCATTGAAAGGACAACTGTTCAGGCAAAGCGGCACTCCATATACCTCCCTCAACACCGAAGACATAACCCCAGTCATCTACAACAATCCGGATGTCAAAAAATGGGAACACAACTACTCCACCTCGTTTGAAACATTCCCTGCAACCCTTCACCAGAGACTCATAGACAACATTATGCAAGTCTCCAAAGAAAAGGAGCAAAACAGCATAGCACAAATCATCTTTGACAACCTGTCGCGAATCCCGCTTGTCGACAAATACGAAGCATATCAAATACTTGACGACAACTACAGGCAGATTGCAACTGACATTGAAATCATTCAATCGGAAACATTCAATGCAACACGCGTCGTAGAGCCGAAAATGGTCGTCAAAAAGAAAGACGGCATTGACATAGAAGTACAGGACGGCTTCCAGGGACGCATACTCCCATTCGATTTAGTCCAAAAGGAAATGCTGACCGACTCTTACAACGAGTTGCAGGCACTACTCGTGGCAATATCCGACATCGACTCAAGCATCTCCGACACCAAGAACTCATTCGAAGAAGACGAACTGCAAGAGCCATACTACGACAGCGAAAAACAAGACTTCATAGCCAAAGGTCTGGCAGCAAAAGCAAAAGAAATACGCAAAGACCTGAATGGCAGTCAGCCGGAAGAAGACTCCTTCGAAGCCAGAATCCTTTTGCTCAACGACCTGTCAGACAAAGCGAAGAAACTCCGGAAAGAAGCAAAAGGAGCTCAACTCGAACTGCTCACAAAAACAATTGGACTTATCCCGACCCTATCTGACGAACAGGTCAAAGCCCTGCTCCACGTCAAATGGATAAGCCCGCTCCACGAACAGCTGCTCACAATTCCAGGCAAGATAATGACAGCCTTCTGCACCAAGATAACCAGGCTTGCAGCCAAATACGGGAAAAGCCTCCAAAGCATCGAGCAGGAAAAGACTGAAGTTGAGGCCAGACTCTCCACCCTTATAGATTCGCTCACCGGCAACCAGTACGATATGGCAGCCTTCCATCAATTAAAAAAAATGATAGGAGGGCAAAGGCAATGACAAAACCGAAAATCAGAATTCAAGGGTTTGAGGATGATTGGAAAAGTGTTGAATTGAATACTATTGCTGAAAAAGTAGTAGCAAAGAATTCAGCATCAGAAGTTGACGAAGTATTCACCAATTCCGCTTCGCAGGGCGTTGTGTCTCAACGAGATTACTTTAATCACGACGTAGCCAGACAAGAAAACATAAAGGGTTATTATATAGTCGCAGATGATGATTTTGTATACAACCCACGTGTTTCAGTAACAGCTCCGGTTGGGCCAATCAGCAGAAACAAACTTGGTCGCAGTGGAGTGATGTCCCCATTGTATACGGTCTTCAAGAGTCACGACATCAACAAAGCATTTTTAG
>JBJEJT010000330.1:0-2179 GCA_051878255.1 Candidatus Cryptobacteroides sp.
TTGTGTCTCAGACGCACAAAAAATGCAAATCAACCGGGATTTTACGTTGAGCCCATTCTCTGAACCTAATGTATCGGGGTGCCGATGCACCCCGGTACTCCGACAAAAAAGAGACGTTGAAAAACGTCTCTTTTTTGTCGGGGTACTGTGACTCGAACACAGGACCCTCTGGTCCCAAACCAGATGCGCTAGCCAACTGCGCCACACCCCGATTTCCCGATTGGGACTGCAAATATACGCCAAATTTTCAAATCAGCAAAAATTTATTGAGAAAATTGCACTTTCTTTCCTAACTTTGGACCCGGATCCGCATCCCTGAATCAAATGTAGAACACGATGGTTAAGGCATATAATCTAAGCAAGTCTTTCGGGAACCTGATAGCCCTCAAAGGAGTCAGTCTCAATATAGGAAAAAGTGAAGTCGTTTCTGTGGTAGGTGCCTCGGGTGCCGGAAAGTCCACCCTGCTCCAGATTCTGGGCACCCTTTCCACGCCTGATTCCGGCAGCCTCAGCATTGACGGGGAAGATGTGTTGGGGATGAGTTCAGGAAAACTCTCTGCTTTCCGCAACCGTCGGATAGGTTTCGTGTTCCAGTCGCACCGTCTTCTTCCGGAATTTACGGCTCAGGAGAATGTGATGATACCGGCTCTGATAGGGGGCATATCCAACAAGGAAGCCACAGCCCGGGCAAAAGCGCTGCTTGCGGAGGTGGGTCTTTCGGGCAGACTGGACCACAAACCCTCGGAACTTTCAGGTGGCGAGGCCCAGAGAGTTGCCATAGCCCGGGCGCTGGTCAATAATCCCGCGGTCCTTTTTGCCGACGAGCCATCCGGAAATCTGGACACTGCCACCAAGCAGGAAATCCACCAGCTATTCTTCCAGATGCGGGAGAAGCACGGACAGACCATAGTCATAGTCACCCACGACGAGGCGCTCGCAGATATGTGTGACCGTAAACTTGTGATGAGTGACGGCATCATACTCTAAGGCTATGTCAATTTTCCGTTTCCAGAAATTTTGCGTCCGCAACGAGAAATCGGCGATGAAAGTCAATACGGACGGTGTCCTTCTCGGTGCATTGATGACAATAAAGCCCGAATCGCCACATCTCCTGGATATAGGCACCGGCACGGGTACCATTGCACTTATGGCAGCCCAGCGTATGGACGCAATTCCCGGTCCCGGCGGATGCAATGGTGACGGACATCCGTATATGATAGACGGCATAGACATAGACGGACCATCGGCAGAAGAGGCTGCGATGAATTTCGCTTCTTCCCCCTGGTCCGGGCGTCTCCTGTCGCATCATATCCCGCTGTCTGATTTTGCGGCTCAGTGCCAGGTCCATTATGACCACATATTTTCAAATCCTCCATTTTTCCTCGAGGAACTCCACTCTCCTGATTCACGCAAGGCTGTCACCAGACACGCAGACTCCCTGCCGCTTGAAGACATATTGGACTTCGCGGCAGCAAGACTCAACCCGGACGGGCATCTGAGCCTCATTCTTCCGTACGGGAATAAAACGATGGCAGTCAGGGCAGCTGCAGAGAGGTCCTTGTTCCCGTTTTCAATATTGGATATAAGACCGACGGAAAAGAAACCGCCGCACCGGTGCATATTGGAGTTTTCAGGACAGAGGAACGATGCGGCAGCCGTATCGATGCTTACCATACACAAAGGAAACGGTTACTCTGAGGAATACCTCAGAATAACCGCCCCGTATCTTTGTCTTGGCAAATGAATCAGTTTGCCGGAGTGTTGTAGGTTCTGCTGAAATTGAAAACCTTACTGCCGTTTTCTTCGGTAACCCACAAATCAATGGCGGCATCTGTTCCTGTCTTGGAATAGACAGTGTGGACGCTTTGGAGTTCACCTGAAATCAGGGCGGCATTTTCCGCCTTCGCTTCATCGGAACTGGTATCTACAATCTTCACTGCGCCTGCTATATTGTTGCGTGTGGATTTTGCGCTATCGTAAGTGAATCCCTGCTTCTCCTGAATCTTTTTGTGCCATCTGAGGAAGATGTTGTAGAGGGTTTCTGTGCTTTTATCAGTATAAAGATACTCCTCGATCTTTTCAAGTTTGTCATTGCTGAAGGTGAAACTCCTCAAAATGTTCAGCGAGCCGAAAGGATCAGTAAGGGAACCGATATAAACATTCTCATTTGAACTGCTCT
>JBJEJT010000331.1:0-2166 GCA_051878255.1 Candidatus Cryptobacteroides sp.
GTTACTGCATCGGACGGGACATACCAGCTGAGTTCCGAAAAGAAAGCCGGACACGTGTTCATTTCCGTGCCGTCCTCCTATACGGTTGCTCGTAACGGAGTGCTGCCGCAATTCTGGAATAAATTGCAATATGAGGCATCCGTGGCGGAACGGTCTGATTTCCAGTTGCTTCGTGACCCAGGGCAGGATAATCACACTATCCTCTTCCTGGGCGACACCCAGTTCCTCAAGGGAGAAGCCGACCTGAAGCAGTTCAAGACTGTGGCTGACGATGTGAACGGATATATCCGCAATCATCCCTCGGAGAAGATTTATGGGGTGACCCTCGGGGATATGACCTGGGATTACTATTGGTACGAAAGGTCATTCGGCTTGAATGAATATCTCGGGCAGATTAACCAAATCGAGGGTATCTGCATTTTCCATTGCATAGGAAACCACGATACGGATATGAATGCAGTGGGGAATTGGGCTGCAAAGGAGCCATACCGCGAAATTCTGGGACCGACATCCTATTCTTTCAACATAGGTCAGGTGCATTACATCGTGCTGGATGATTTCATTTCCACCAATGGCGGCACCAAGGAAAGCCGTGGCTGCGAACTCGGCTTGTCGGAAGAGACTGCCCTGTGGCTGCAGAACGACCTGTCCTATGTGGATAAGGAAACTCCTGTGGTCGTGGTCGGGCATATGCCTCTATACACGAAGACGGGGAGCGAGAGTTCGGATGCGACGAGGATAATCCGTGCATATCTCGCAGGTTATAATGTGCGTTTCATCTCCGCCCATACTCATTATATGTACAATGTGAAGAAAGAAAGCGACTTCAATGAAAGGAATTCCGGAACCATCTGCACGGATTTCTGGTCTTCCGGACATCAGAGTTGGAGTGATGGGTACGGGAGGGGACTGCTTGTCTCCGTGGACGGGTCTCCGGGAGGCTATCGTATCACGAAGTTCAAAGGGACGAGCCATTCCACTCGCTACAAGGCTGTGGGCTATCCTGAATCGTACCAGTTCCGTGTCTATGACCGTAATTCCATCGACCTGGATTCCTCCAAGTGGATTCCGAATGCGGGAACCAATCACAAGGCTGCATTTGAGGAGTACACCTCTGCCTATAAGGCAAACAGTGGAAATTACATATATGTAAACATCTGGGATTGGGCGTCTGACTGGACTTTGCAGATTACGGAGGAAGGCAGGGAACTGGAAGTGGAGGAGTATTCCGGTTATGACCCGCTCTACCTTGCCACAGGAGCTGTCGCGAGGTGCAACAAGGAGGATTCCGGAGAGTTTACCCTTTCGCCTGCACCTCAGAAAGGAACCGGGCATCTGTTCAGGGCAAAGGCATCAAGTGCCACTTCAACGGTGGTCGTAACTGCCACAGACCCTTATGGCAACACCTACACCCAGACCGTTGCTCGTCCGAAAGCATTCACGTATGACCAGTATTTGTCAGAGTAACATTTATCAGATAATCCAGATTTAAAATCCCATATTATGAAAAAATCCAGTTATCCCAACTATGCAAGTCCTGAAGTTCAGTCTATTGAACTTTCTTTCCAGCAGGCTGTACTCAATGTCGTGTCCCAGACCGGCATTGCAGATTATTCACTTGATGAAGCAGAAGATTTTTAAGGAGGAACGGTTATGAAAAAAATTACATTCATTTTTATCGCAAGCCTTTTTGCCGCCGTGGCGTGCACGAGTCTGGAACCGGAAATCACTGATGAGTCAGGGAACGGGCAGGTTCCGGAACTCAGGACTTTCACAATCAGTGCAGGAATAATGGAGACCAAGACCTCCCTTGCAAAAGAAGGTAATCTTTATCACGTCCTCTGGTCAGAGGGGGACAAGATCGGGGTGGTGGGTACTGACGGCTCCATCGTAGAGGCTACATTGTCAGGTGATGGCGGAACGTCCACCGGCTCGTTCATATATGAGGCTGCTGACGGATTCGTGCCTGAATATGCCTTTTTCCCCTACTCCAGCACTGCAAAGGTGGAGGGAACCATTCTCACTACTACTCTCCCCACGACCCAGACGACCAATCCGAACAGCAATATCGATCCCCAGGCGTGCCTTATGTCTGCAAAACTTGTGGACGGGAAGCTGATGTTCAGCCATTCGGTCTCGATTCTGAAATTGCATCTGACAGGAGAC
>JBJEJT010000332.1:0-2152 GCA_051878255.1 Candidatus Cryptobacteroides sp.
CTTTGCTCCATTCTGAAGCCAGGAACCGCTGTTGGTGGACGGAGCGAAAGTGCTGTAGGTCGGGTACCATCCGTTGGTGTTCTGGTTGCCGAGGGAGCCGTAGGAAGCCCTCAGTTTCCACAGGTCCATATATCCGCGGTAGGGTGCCCAGAAGTCTTCGTTGGCTATGTTCCAGCCCAGGGATATGGATGGATATACATTCCAACGCAGGTTGTCCCTGTAGCGGCTCGTGCCGTCGTAGCGTATGTTGCCCTCCACCAGGTATCTGCCTTTCCAGTCGTAGTTGATTCTGCCGAAGAAGCCAGCCGTAGCCCAGGAGTTCCGGTTTCCGTAAGGGCTGAGGTCTTTTTTCACCCAGGAGGAAGATGCACTGTCCCAGACCAGCCCGGTGGTGAGGTCTATTTCCGGAAGGGCGTCAGTCACAAGTCCGTAAGCCGTGATACCCGTCTGTTTCTGCATCAGGTTCTCGACCTGCGCTCCTGCCATAAATGCGAGGTTGTGCCCGTCCCCGGCAGTGAAACTGTAGTTCATCCTCAGGTTGCCGTTCAGGTAATTTTCCAGATACCTCTCCTCGGTGACGGAAGTCGTGGACTTGTCCTTGTCCACCGGGTTCCCGTAAATGTCGCAGTTGTAGGTCTGGAGGGTCGAGGATTTCGTGTCTGCGGATTTTATTTTGTAGTTGAACTCCAAGGTCGTAACCCAGTTCTTGATTGGTTCGATTGAGAGGGAGAGCTGCTGGTAGATGTTGTCGGTCACTTTTTCGTAGGTGCCTCCCTGGAGGAAATCCCTGCCGGGCCATACGTCGGAATATGGATTGCCGTTGTTGTCGTAGAGAGGGAGGTTCGGCCAGTTCTGGCGGGCGAGGTTTTCATACAGGCCGTCGTTCATAGCGGACGGCTTCGTGTAGTCTTCCCTGATGAAGCGCATCGAATATCCCAGATTGATGTGGTCGGTGAGTTTCGCATTCAGTTTTCCGGTGGCGCTGTATCTGCGCATATCCTCCCTGCCGAGATTCAGGAGACCCTCCTGCAGCATATAGTTCAGGGAAGTGTAGAATGTGATTCTGCCGCTGCCGCCGCTTGCGCTGAGGTTGTGCTCGTGAGAGAAGTTCCAGTCCTTGAAGAAAACGTCGTACCAGTCCGTATTCGCGTTGGCAGTGTGGAATGTGTCCTGCCACTGGGTGCCGCTTGTCGGAAGAGGGAACACCGTGTCAATCTCTCCCTGCTGGTATGCCAGGATTCTTGCGAGGGTTTCTTCGGTGAACAGCGTTTCGGTCATATTGTTAGATGTGTTCCTCTTGGCTTCGTTGTAGTAGTTGGCGAAGGACCAGGAATCCATCTGGTGCATCTTCACAATCGGGGAACCCCATCTGAAGTTGTTGTTGTAGTTGATCTGGACACGTCCCTCCTTGCCGCTCTTGGTGGTGACGAGGATGACTCCGAAAGGTGCCCTGCTACCGTAGATGCTCGCCGACGCCGCGTCTTTGAGTACTGACACGGATTCTATGTCCTGTGGATTGATGGTGTTCAAGTCTCCCTCCATTCCGTCTATCAGGACGAGAGGGCTGCCACTCGTGCCTTCACCTATCGTTGCGGTTCCTCGAATGTTCATACTTGGAGTCTTTTCCATAGAGCCGCTTCGGGAGGTAATCTGGAGTCCAGGCACCAGACCCTGGAGCGCGGAAGTGGCATTGGCCACCGGCCTGCTTTCGAGGGATTTGGCATCCGTGATTCCTACGGCACCGGTGAGATTGACTCTCTTTTGCACTCCGTATCCTACGACAACAACTTCTTCGAGGATTTCCGTGTCATCTTCAAGGATGATGTTCACTATTGCCCTTCCTCTCACCGGTTCTTCCGCCGTCTTGTAGCCTATGGCTGTTACCATAAGAATGTCATCCGGTCCTGCGTTGATGCTAAAATTGCCGTCAAGGTCGGTCATTTCGCCTCTGGAAGTGCCTTTGACCTGTACCGGTGTGGAGATTACAGGCTCGCCCTTGCTGTCTGTCACTTTTCCCCTTACAGTCTGTCCCGTGGCATTGGTGACGGCTGCAAAAAGGAAAATCGCGATTGCGATTAGATTCGATTTGTGGTTCATTGTTTTTATCGGTTAGTCAGTGTATCCGTCTTGCGGACTATGCAAAGTTATCACA
>JBJEJT010000333.1:0-3688 GCA_051878255.1 Candidatus Cryptobacteroides sp.
CGCTTCCGCCACTGTTGGGAGATCCTCCTCGGTTTGAGTGACGTGCTTGATGAGCGGCTTTTGCGGCTTCTCCTTTCTTTTTGACTGGACAGTCAGTTGATACATGTTGTCCATCACCGCAATAATAACAGACTACATCCTCAGATCTCTGTTGTGGTTGTGACTGTTGAGGTTGAGATTTAGGATGTTGTTGACCTCTTCCTCCACGTTGTCCACCACGACCCGCACGCTTTCCCTGACCCCACAATCCTCCGCCTGGTTCGGAATCCTCACGGGTCTGTCCGCACAAAGCACGAGGGAGGAATCGTTGCCTCCGAAGCCGAATGAATTGCAGACTATGTTTTTCAACCTTACCCCCTCGCGACCCCCGGAGGGAGTGATGCCTCCTTCGATCTGGTTCTTCCAGCCCAGATTGCCAGGTATGAACCCGTACTCCATCGCCAGGAGGCAGATGACCGTCTCTATGGACCCGGAGGCGGAAGTGGTGTGACCTGTGAAAGACTTGGTGCTGGAAATCTCAGGCATATCTTCCCCGAAGACTCTCTGCAGGGCGCGGCTTTCGGTCACATCGTTGTTCGGGGTGCCCGTACCGTGGGCGTTTACATACTGTATGTCGGATGGCTGAAGTCCAGCCATACGCAGAGCATCGCCCATCGCGAGGAAAGCCCCCTCTCCGTTCTCGGAAGTGGCAGTCTGGTGGAAAGCATCGCAACGGTTGCCGTAACCGCCGACATAGGCGAGGGGCTTGGGGGCAGCCCCGGTCTTCGCATCAGGTGAAATCCTTGCACCGGAAGCATCTCCGCCGCCCGGATATATGAGGTCGCAGTCCCGCTGGAGCACCACGAACGCAGCCCCCTCGCCCAGATTGAGCCCGGCACGGGTCGCATCGAAAGGTCGGCAGCGTTCACGGTCCAGAATCATCAGGGTGTTGAAACCGTTGAGATGGAACTTGCTCAATGCCTCGGAACCTCCGGCTATGACGATGTCCGCCTCGTCCCTCAGGAGCATTTCGCTGCCCAGCATAATGGAGTTCAGAGCCGACGAACAGGCAGTCGAAATGGTGCAGCATTCAGCCTCGATACCTGCCATACGGGCGATGTCCACGGTGCTTTTGCCGCACTCGTTGCTCTGAGGCAGATAGAGCAGCGAATCGTCGGTCTTCATCCTCTCGAAATACTGCTCGGTAATGTCCATTCCGCCCACGGTGGTTCCGGAAATGAGCACCACCCGCCTGCCCTCCAGTCCCTGCCACGACGTTCCCCTCTGGATGAAACCAGCCTGATTCAGCGCCTGCCTGACTGCAATGGCACCCATCAGGGATGTCCTGCTGTGGGGATAGTTCCCGTCCAGTCCGAGCATAGCCGCCATCCTGACATTGGGGAGTTTCACCTCTCCGACCGGCAGTTCGAGGTGTCTGGACTGGAGATATTCCATACGTCCTATCCCCGACTTCCCCTTGCGCAGGGATTCGAGAACCTGGGTCTTGTCATTTCCTATGGCACAGATTATCCCTGCACCTGTGATTGCGATGTCCATTTCCTGTTTCGGCTTGAATTACTTAGTCCTGTTTTTGGACACGTAGTCGGCAATGGCTGCCACGCTGGAGAAAATCGCCTTGCCGTCCGCAGGATTTGCCACCTTGATTCCGTAGTGCTTGTCGAGAATGACTATGAGTTCGAGCGCATCAATGGAATCAAGTCCCAGACCGTCACCGAAGAGAGGTGCATTGTCGTCGATGTCCTCCGGGGTGATTTCCTCGAGGTTCAAGGCATCGATAATCTGCTCTTTGAGCTTGTAGATGAGTTCTTCCATATTATTTTTGATTTCTGTTGTAAATTTTCAAATCTGCTTCGAATGTTTCATCGTTTTCATAATCTATCCATCCGGCAAGGATGCGTGAGGACGGGGTCGCTGCCATTGTGGCTTCGAGTATGTCGCCGCAGATGCTGCAGTCCCCGACTATGCAGAGAGAGGTCTCGCCGGTGAATCCGTTGCGTATGGCTATTTCTCCGGTCAGGATGTTCGGCAGGGTGTAGAGGAATACCGATGGGCTTGGGTAATAGTTGCCGGGGTCGCTGATGCTGGCTATGTGTTCGCAGTCCGAGGCTATGGATGAATTGCGGTTGAAAATCAGGATGGCTGTATCCTTGGGGTCAAAAGCCTCTTCCGTAGTTTCCGGGTCCATACCGACTGCCGTCCCGGACGCCTGGAGCAAGAGTTCCGAAGCCACAAAGGCGAGACGGCAAAGCCCGTCCATTTTGTAGAACTTGGGATAATCGGCTATGTACTGCTTGTAAAGGGCTGTCAGCGCCGCTTTGCCAGTCGGGTCCAACTGCTGCGGATGTCCGTCTTTCAACAATTCTGTCGGAGTTATCCTCACAGAATGTCCTGCGGTCCAGGAAGCGGCGGGGAGTTTGTCGGGGGCTGCCGCCCGGTCGTATGGGTCCCTGGAATAGAGTATCGCCCCGTTACAGCCACCGAAACCCGAGATGACTTTCAGGAACGCCTTTCCGTCCGTCCTCACTTCTTCCGGGACTATGTTCACTTTTCCTCCCACTCCGATTTCTTCAAAACCACGGTTGGCAGGGATCACCCCATCTTCGAGACTGAGCATAAGCATCACAGTCTCAAGCACTCCGGCAGCCCCGAGGGTGTGTCCGTAACAACCTTTGAGGGTGGAAAGGGGAACATCGGAAAGTCCGGCACGCTCTATGGCCCTGGACTCCATCTGGTCATTGAACATCGTGGCTGTGCCGTGGACGCCTATTGCAGCGAGTTTTTCCGTCGGGAAGTCCGAGAGGGCTGCGACAATGGCACGGAAACAGCCCTCGCCGGTCGGAGACGGGGCGCTCAGATGATAGGCGTCATTGGTCAGTGAGCCGTTCAGCAAGTGCCAGTGCGGGGAAGTCTTCTCCCCGGCATCCGCAAAGTCGTCCCCGATGTGGGAGACGGTATCACTTTTCCCGAATATGATTGTGGCTGCCGCTTCGCCGAGGTTCAGACCGGTCCTTTCGATGTCAAACGGACGGCAGGGCTGTGGCGATAGCGCTTTGAATGAACTGAAGCCCGCAACCGCAAAGGGGCTTATGCAGTCGGCGCCACAGACTATTGCAGTGTCGTATTTTCCCAAGTCTATCAGACGGGCAGCCAGGACTTGGGCTGAAACGCCGGAGATGCAGGCGTTGCTTACCACCACCGGTTCGGTAACCATTCCGAAGTGTCGGGCGACTTTCCTTGCGGCGGCTGCCGGGGAGAGGTATCCATCGGGAGGGACTGTCTCAAGGCACTCTACGTCGGCTTTGGTGGTGCTCAATATGAAAATGCACCTGTCCGATTTCTGGTCGATGCAGGTCCTTGCAAGGGCGTCTGACACGGAAGCCACGACCATTGACTCGAAGCGGCTGAAACCCGGAAGCACAAAACTGTCCGGATTCTCAAAAAGTGACGCTACCGGACATCCTGGCATTTCCCGACGTCGCAGAGCCGACCCACCTGACCTCAAAGCCAGGTAATTCTGCTCGACATCCGCCCCTAATGGCGAAAAAACATTACATCCAAGTACCTCAACCATAATTTATCAAACTCTTGCCCGGCTATGACCGGGTCTCTCACAAGTTGCGTCCTTTCGGATTCCCGGTCAAGCCGGGAATGACGTTTCCGGACATTTCCGGTCCCTGTCTTTCCCGGC
>JBJEJT010000333.1:3788-8774 GCA_051878255.1 Candidatus Cryptobacteroides sp.
CCGGTCAAGCCGGGAATGACGTTTCCGGACATTTCCGGTCCCTGTCTTTCCCGGCTACGGCAGGGCTCACAGCCCCATATCCGGTTTCCACTGGGTGTAAAAATCCGGGCTGAACCACATCAGGTTGTAGTCCCGGTCCATAAACACCTGCACGGTACGGGCAGTCAGGAAAACATCCCCGCTATCCCTATCATAAAGCTTGTAGTCAAATATCACTTTTGCAGCATCAGCCGGCACGTAACTGATCCGTATGACCGGTCTCATCCCGAACCTTACCGGTTTCTTGTAGTCCACGCTCATCTGCACGATTGGCACGAACACATTCTCCCGGATATAAAGCGCATAAGACAAGCCGAACTCCGCCCCAAAAGCCTCTCGGGCATCCTCCAGATACAGCGGATAGTTCCCGTGCCACACCACTCCCATCATATCCACCTCGCTGAAGCGGATCTCCAGTTCCTTCTCGACTGCCAATTCCCTTACCATTCCCTTTTCCATAACCTATTCCTCCACCTGTCTGACAGCAAGTTTTATCTGAGCCTCCGCAATGACCTTCCCTCCGCAACTCACCGAAGCATTGGCAAGGGTCATCCCGAACACGTCCTCAAGTATGTCCACCCGAGTGGTGACAGTCTCCCCCACAGGCGCAAGCGAATGGACCACATAATCCCGTACTGCCCCGATGAAACCCACCTGCACATCCTTGTGGAGCACATATTTGTTGTAGAACCCCACGCGTGCCGCACAGGTCTGGGCAATGTTCTCCATCATCCCCGATGCCGAGAAACACCCATCATCCACAAAGATGTTGTCTTCCCGGATGACAGTCTCAGTGACGGACGAACCAGCGTCAAAAGCAATGAGACTGCCCACCATCACAAACGGCTCCTGCTGGGGCAAAACCGTGTGGACATCAACCGACCTGAGGTATTCTTCACTGAACTGTCGTTCCATAATCACTTCCAGAAATCATAAAAATTGAACCATTGATGAGGATAGAGCCTCAGCATCCTCTCCAACTCAGCCACATATTCTCCGGACAACTGGCGTATCTGTTCCTTACGGCTTGCCTCCTTGTCGTATCGAAGCGGGGTCACATATATCCTGTAACTCACCCAACCTGTCTTCATCACATTGATTGCAAGCACATCCAGCCCCCTCATAGTGGCGACACTGAACGGTCCCTGCGGGAACTCCGCCTGCCGCCCGAGGAAGTCGAGCGAAATGTGCCTTGCCCCTCCCATAAACCTG
This sequence comes from Candidatus Cryptobacteroides sp., assembly GCA_051878255.1. Taxonomy (GTDB): domain Bacteria; phylum Bacteroidota; class Bacteroidia; order Bacteroidales; family UBA932; genus Cryptobacteroides. Next base: position 5,040 of record JBJEJT010000333.1, read on the forward strand.
TCGGCTGCAAAACTCACCACCTCTCCCCGGTTCAGAGCCTCGTCGATCTCGAAAAGATATGCCATATCCGGCAACATCTTTATCATATGGATATTGGTCTTGCCGAACATATTCCCCCGGTTCTCCATAACCTGGACACCCTCGCCTCCGTAAAGCACCGGATTGATACGCTTGTCCTTGCATACCAGGGTATATCCCGCAATCTCGTAATTGCCTATGTGCGAACTCAACTGTACGAACCCCTCCTGCCTTGAAGCATATTCCTGATACTTTTCGTCGCCCACCACCTCGACCTTGAACTTGCGGCCGGCGAACATCGCGAACTTGTCCACTATGACTTCCGCGAACCGGCAATGGTTGGCATAGACCGACCAGACGGACTTCCACCATCCGAAGCCCAGGACCTTGCGGTAATAATACCACGATGTCTTGCGGCTATGGTTGATGGCGATACACACCGGCACCACGAAAATGTATGCAAAGACATACAGGAACCGCACGTCCATAAAACGCAACGAATGGATGAGCCACCGCAGCAGCCATCCATCACCGAAAGTCTTGCCAGCCCACTGCTGAGCCATAGGTCCCTAATTGACCTTGGTTTCGATGTAGTCGCAGAATTTGGAGTAGGTGTCCACTCCCTTCATCTCCTCCGGCTTGATTTTGAAACCGAAGTTTCTTTCCACAATCACGACTATATCCACAAAATCCAGGCTGTCGATACCCAGGTCCTCTTTAAGCAGGGCATCCGGAGTAATCTTCTCTTCATCTATTTCCAAATCCTCGATGAGGAAATTCCTTACCTTTTCTTCAAGTTCCTTACGATCCATATAAATCAAGTTTTATTCAAATTTTCTGATTACAAGTGCGCTGTTGGTACCGCCGAATCCGAAAGAATTGCTGAGCACGAGCCTGACATCCGTGTCCACGGTCTTGCGTGCCAGATTGAGTTTCCCACTCACCTCGTCGCAGTTCTCCAGATTGATGTTCGGAGCCACGAAACCGTGCATCATCATTATTATGGAATAGACCACCTCGCTCGCCCCTGCCATCCAGCACTCGTGTCCCGTCATACTCTTGGTACTGCTTATCAAGGCTCTGGTTCCGTGGAAAAGCTTGTCAATGGCAGTGGCTTCGACCATATCGCCCTGACGGGTGCTGGTGGCGTGCGCATTGATGTAGTCGATTTCGTCCGGCTTCACCCCGGCATCGTCCATAGCCCTGCGCATAGCCCTGACGCAACCCTCGTCGCTCGGCTGGCTTATGCCCTGCGTGCCGTTGGAGGAAAAGCCGTAGCCCAGAACCTCCGCTATGATGTTGGCACCGCGTGCCACGGCGTGCCCGTAATCCTCAAGCACGAGAGCCGCACCTCCGCCGCTGGGCACAAGTCCGTCCCTGTCCCTGTCGAAAGGGCGGCTGGCTTTGGTCGGATCTGCCATATTCTTCGAGAATGCCCCAAGAGCATCGAATGAAGCCATACAGTAGAAATTGGTCTCCTGACCGCCTCCGCAGAGAATCATATCCTGAAGTCCCTGTTTGATGAGCATATAGCCCAGACCTATGGAATGGCTGCCGCTGGCACACGCCGCACTCACGCTGAAATTCACACCCTTGAGGTGGAAGATGGTGCTGAGGTTCATATTTATGGTGGAATTCATCGACTGGAAGATGTAGGACTGCCCGAGCAGTTCGGTATCGTGCTTCTCTTCCATCAGTTTCGCTGTCTCGATGACCGGCTTTGCAGAAGAGTCGTTGCCGAAAATGCAACCCACCTCGTTGTTCAGAAGATATTCCTCATCCACCCCAGCCATCTCGAATGCCTGACGTCCTGCCATATAGGCATATTCAGCCTCTTCGGACAGTCCCCTGCGCAGATGCCTGTCTATCAGACCCTTGAGCTGCGGTTTCGGGACCATTCCCGTGAGACCTGACTGGTAGCCGTAGCGCAACCTCTCCTCTTCTATGCCGATTCCGGATTTCCCGTTATAGAGCGACTCCTTGACTTCTTCAATGCTGGTGCCTATGCAGGACCAGATTCCTATTCCCGTAATTACTACCCTACGCATAAAGTTTTCCCCAGGTTAATAAAGTCCGCCATTGATGCTTATGACCTCTCCGGTTATGTATGCCGCACTGTCCGAGCAGAGGAACCCCACAAGTTCTGCCACTTCCTCAGGCTTGCCGAAACGTTTCATCGGCACGAGTTCCTTGAGCTGGTCCTGAGGCAAGTCCCTGGTCATATCGGTTTCTATGAATCCGGGAGCGACCGCATTGACGGTCACACTGCGTGAAGCCACTTCCTGTGCAAGAGCCTTCGTAGCCCCTATCAGTCCAGCCTTGGCTGCGCTGTAGTTGGTCTGCCCTGCCATCCCCTTGAGTCCGGAAAGCGAAGACATATTGACTATCCTGCCACCGTGCCTGCGCATCATCATCTTGGGCAGCAGCCTGCGAGTGACATAGAAGAATCCATCCAGGGTGGTGTCTATCACGGAATGCCAGTCCTCGTCCGGGGTCATAAACATAAGACCGTCCCTGCGGATTCCTGCATTGTTCACCAGATAGGCGATGTAATCGTCCGGATGGCTCTCTTCCCAGGCATCGATGGCAGCGACCACCTGTTCCTTGCAAGCCACGTCGAAAGGCATAAGTTCCGCGGAACCCCCTGCCGAGAGAATCTCCCCGCGCACCGTCTCAGCTGCATCCCGATTGGACTGATAATTTATAATCACCGGGATTCCCATCTGGGAGAGTTTGAGACAGACTGCCCGTCCCAAGCCCCTGGAACCTCCGGTCACCAAAGCATATTTCATAAGACACTATTTGGTGCAAAGTTACAAAAAAGCTTTGACTTAATGTCCACTGCCACTAAAATTTCAGTCCTTTCAGCACTTGACTTGTACGAAAAGAGCATCCAATGCGACGACCAAAGAGATTGCAACCGGAAGAAAAAGTATGGCATCCGCCTGGTCAAGAGAATTCCAAAGTCTGAATGATCTTCGGGATGAGCCGGTCGAGGATGAATTCCTCTTCCATAAAATGTGTCCCCGGATAGGTGGAGAAGGTGTTCCCGAAATGCCTTCTCCAACTTTTTATGCTCACGATGCCACTGCGCCGGTAATGGTCAGAATCGCCGAAGAAGGCGAAGAAGAAGTCGTGGCTGCCCCGGCTGGGCGAATTGGCGAGGGCTTCACGACGGAAGCGACGGTATTTGCGCAAGGTGCGGAAGACAAAATGCAGGCTCTGGCGGTCGCCCTCACGGGGTTTGTAAACACGGTCCAGCCAGGCAGTGACTCCGGGAATGAGGGCTGCCCAGGCGAGAAATCCCAAGTAGAGGGGACCATTCAGGGACGGTGAGACGAGGATGTGCGGGACACCTTTCAGGCGTATGGCGTGGCAGGCTCCCAATGACTCCCCCAACACGAGTTCCGGCTTCAGTTCCTCCATCCAGGAGTCAATCTGTGCGCAAGCCTCTTCCGGGTCGAAAGAATAGGTACGCACCACCACTCTTACCGGTTCAGCCGCATAAGCGGACAGGTGTTCATTCAAAACGGACGGGATGCGGCTGTCAGCACCGCCTCCCATCCCGTGGATATAAAGTATTATATGTTCCTTACCTTGCATCAGGATTCATCTGTTCACTTGACGAGGGCATTGAACTCCCCGATTGGCATATCTGCCACTATGGAAATGTAAGTGGCGGAATCATCTTCCGTTTCCAGCATAATGAACTTCTTG
>JBJEJT010000334.1:0-2138 GCA_051878255.1 Candidatus Cryptobacteroides sp.
CTCCAGAATCCGCATTCCATCACGAATCCGACACTGACGAAAGACCCAGGGAAAAGATGAGGGAGAAAGGGCTTGATGCCCTGACTGATGTGGAACTGCTGGCTGTGCTCCTGCATACAGGTTCCGGAGGTATGAACGTGGTCGAACTTGCAAGGGAGGTCTATGCCTGCCATTCCGGCAACCTTTGCACGCTTTCTTCGGCTTCCCCTGACAAATTGTGCGAGGTGAAAGGCATAGGTTTCGGAAAGGCTGCAACCATCTGCGCCGCATTTGAACTTGGACGCAGGTGTGCCCGGGGAAAGGCTTTCAGGGAAGTTTTCGTCGTCAGGGACCCGGCTGCGGCTTGCGCCCTGATGTCCCCGGCGATGAGGGTGCTCGACCACGAAGAGTGCTGGGCTATGTTCCTGAACCGCAAGAACCGTGTGGTGGCGCGTCAGGCAGTCAGTTCCGGAGGGCTGGCTGCTACGGCTATGGACCCCCGGATAGTGGCGAGGATGGCTTTGGAGAAGAAGGCGACCTCGGTCATTCTCTTCCACAACCACCCTTCCGGATGTCCGCTTCCCGGGGAGGCTGACCTGAACAGCACCGAAACCCTCAGACAGGCGCTCTCAGCCATAGATGTGAAACTTCTGGACCATATCATCATAGCCGGAGACTCCTGGTTCAGTTTTGCGGACGAAATGGAGAGGAAATACTGAAAAAACCTGCGAAAGTCAAAACAGTTTGCTATTTTTGCAGACTCAAAAACATATCGATATGAAGGTCGTCAATCTCGGTGAGCAGAATTCAGTGCTCAATTCTTTCATTGCCCAGATGAGGGACAAGTCAGTACAGAAAGACAGTATGCGTTTCCGCAGGAATCTTGAAAGGGTGGGCGAGATTTTCGCCTATGAAATCAGCCGCTGTCTCGAATACAGTCCGAAAGATGTCGAGACCCCTCTCGGAACTGCCACGGTTTCCACTGCGGACGACGGAGTCGTGATTGCAGCCATACTCAGGGCAGGTCTGCCTCTGCACCAGGGTCTGCTCAACTACTTCGACAATGCGAAGTCCGCTTTTGTGGCAACCTACCGCAAGTATATGAAAGGAGACGACTTCACGATGAATGTGGAGTATTCCAGTTCCATCAGGCCGGACGGCAAGGTGCTCATCATCGCGGATGCGGTGCTGGCTACGGGTGCCTCATTGAAACTTGTCTATGACAGGCTGATGGAGGAGGGGACGCCGAGCCACACTCATCTTGTATGCCCGATATGCAGCGCCTACGCCGTGGAGCATCTCAAGATGGTGATGCCGGAGAATACCACCCTCTGGGTCGCAGCCATAGATGAAGAACTCACGAGCCATTCCTACATTGTTCCCGGATTGGGCGATGCAGGCGACCTTGCCTATGGGGAAAAGAGTGAATAATGCGCCCTTGGGCGGGTTTGCCTACGCGGCGGTAGTGACGGGGCTCTTGCTGGTGCTGTCGCTGTTCCCGCCTTTTGAACTTTTCGGAATCAGATTCTCCCGCATCAATCCTTATCCGGAACTGCTTGAATACGACGACAGTTCCCTGCCAGAGGATTTTTCTCCCGACATACGTCCGCTTCTGGAGGGGGAAACGGGGCAGGAGTCAGATTCCGTGCAGTTGAGTTTCGGAGACCCGGTTGAAAGCCGAATGGTCCGCATAGCCTTTATGGGCGACTCTTTCATAGAGGGGGACATCCTCACCTGCAATCTCAGGGAACATCTCCAGTCGGATTTCGGAGGTGCGGGAGTGGGCTTCGTGCCCTGCCAGTTGCCTTTCAAGATATACCGCAGGACGGCTTCAGCCGACGGAAGCGGATGGAAGAACTATGGCATCCTGAAAGTGAAGTCCGCCCCCGAAGCCCTCAAGGACAAGTTTCTCGCATCCGGGTATCTTTCCTATGGAGGAAAAGGGGCTGTGATGTCCTGGAAGACGGGTGGAGGATTCAGCCATCTCAGAGGCAACGATGTGTGCAGGGTGATTTTCCTCAGTCCATCAGACAGCCGTCTCGAACTCCTGGCGGACGGGTGCAGTGTTTTTGCCTGCGACGTGGACGGCTCGGATATGCTGAGGCAGATTGTCCTCCAAAGGCCGGCTGAGACTCTGGAACTGAAAGTCCTTTCAGGAG
>JBJEJT010000335.1:0-2135 GCA_051878255.1 Candidatus Cryptobacteroides sp.
TGCTTGATTTTTAGCATCCCTTGGGGACTTTTTCAGTGCCCTCGTCGGGGCCGGGGATGACGTAGCCGGATGTCCGATGTGGGGAATGGGACAGGAAAGCACACGAACCCGTCATACCCGGCTTGACCGGGTATCTGTTACGAGGGGTGGGAATACGGAAGAGGGATGGCTGTGAGCCATCCCTCTTGCACTTATGTATGGAAACGATTATTTCCCAGCCTTGATGGCAGCCTGCGCCGCCGCAAGTCTTGCGATTGGCACTCGGAAAGGAGAGCAGGACACATAGTTGAGTCCGATCTTGTAGCAGAACTCGACTGATGCAGGGTCTCCACCGTGCTCGCCGCAGATACCGCACTTGAGGTTCTCACGGGTTGCGCGGCCTGAAGTCACGGCATAGTCCACGAGCTTGCCGACAGCCTTGGTGTCCAGGGTCTTGAATGGGTCGGCATCGAGAATCTTGTTGCCGAGGTACTCGCCCATAAATGTTCCGACATCGTCACGAGAAAAGCCGAAAGTCATCTGGGTGAGGTCGTTGGTACCGAATGAGAAGAACTCAGCCGTCCTCGCCATCCTGTCGGCAGTGAGGGCTGCGCGAGGAATCTCGATCATAGTACCGAACTTGTAGGCAATCTCGAATCCGAATGTGGATTCAACCTCTGCACGGATCTTCTCGCAAATCGCTTTCTGGAAGCGGAGCTCACGCTCTGAAATGGTTACCGGAACCATAATTTCAGGCATAGGGTTCAGACCTTCCTTCTTGAGTTCGGCAGCAGCCGTGAAGATGGCACGGAACTGGGTCTCGGAAATCATAGGGTAGGTAATGTGCAGACGTACTCCGCGGTGACCCATCATAGGGTTCACCTCGTGGAGGGCGTCGCCCCTCTTCTCGATTTCGAGTTCGTCGATGCCGAGCTCGCCGGCAAGTTCCTCTCTCTTCTCGTGTCCCTGTGGAACGAACTCGTGGAGAGGCGGGTCGAGAAGACGGAAGGTAACCGGCTTGCCATCCATAACCTTCATAGTGCCCTTGACCGATGCCTTGATGTACGGCTCAAGTTCCGCGAGGGCAGAACGGCGCTCCTCGTCAGTCTTGGAAAGAATCATCTTGCGGAGTTTTGCAAGCGGGGTCTCGGAATTCTTGCCGTAGAACATATGCTCGATACGGAAGAGACCGATACCCTCGGCACCGAATGAAAGTGCACGCTCAGCATCCTCAGGAGTGTCTGCGTTGGTACGCACGCCCATAGTCCTGAACTTGTCCACGATTTCCATAAACTTCACGAAACGAGGATTCTCGGAAGCATCCATAGTGTCGAGGGCAGTCGCATAGACCAGACCCTTCGCACCATTGAGGGAAACTGAATCGCCCTCCTTGATGACTGCCCCACTCTTGAAGCGTGCGGTCTTGGACTCGAGGTCGATGGTCATAGCCTCGCAGCCCACGATGCAGCATTTGCCCCAGCCACGTGCAACGAGTGCAGCGTGTGAGGTCATACCGCCTTTCATCGTGAGGATACCAGCAGCGGCACGCATACCCTCCACATCCTCAGGAGAAGTCTCTTCGCGGATGAGGATGGCCTTGATGCCCTTGGCAGCAGCCTCCATAGCAGCCTCTGATGAGAACACTGCCACACCTACGGCTCCACCCGGAGATGCAGGCAGACCGTTTGCTATTGCGGTGGCTTTCTTCTCGGATGCAGGGTCGAGGATAGGGTGGAGGATTTCGTCGAGCTGTGCCGGAGCCACACGTGTGACTGCGGTCTTCTCGTCAATCATACCCTCTTCGAGCATATCCATAGCCATATTCAATGCAGCGAGACCGGTTCTCTTACCGATACGGCACTGGAGCATCCAGAGTTTGCCGTCCTGGATTGTGAACTCGATGTCCTGCATATCGTTGAAGTGCTCTTCAAGGTGCAGACGGATGTCGTCGAGTTCCTTGTAAACCTCAGGCATAGCGGTCTCGAGGGAAGCGAGCTCTGCGTTGTGAGGTGTCTTCGTGGCTTCGTTGAGAGGGTTAGGGGTGCGGATACCTGCAACCACGTCCTCTCCCTGTGCGTTGATGAGCCACTCGCCATAGAACTTGTTGTCTCCGTTGGCAGGGTTGCGTGAGAATGCCACACCTGTCGCGGAGGTGT
>JBJEJT010000336.1:0-2131 GCA_051878255.1 Candidatus Cryptobacteroides sp.
CGGAAGCATCGTTGCTATAAGATAATATATGAATATCACAACCACCCATATCATAATGGCAGTCCCCGTCCCTCCCCCGGCAATCTGTCCGAGAATCAAGGCAGGACTATACACGAACACGGTTCCGACCAGCAGTAGAACTATTATGGAGAATACCAGGACAAAAGTTTTCATTCCCTTGCCCATATATCTGCCAGCCAGGTCCGGAAGCCCTGCGCCTGAGTTGCGCATAGACAGCATCCCGCTGAAATAATCGTGTACCGCACCCCCGAAGATCGCCCCGAACACGATCCACAGATAGGACGAAGGCCCGAACATCGCACCCATAATGGCTCCGAAAACGGGACCGGTTCCGGCGATGTTCAGGAACTGTATCATATAGACTTTCCAAGCCGGCATAGGCACATAGTCCACACCGTCGTTCCGGGAAACGGAAGGAGGTATGCGGGAAGGGTCCGGTTTGAAAACCTTTTCGACAAAAGCTCCGTACAGGATATAGCCCAGGACAAGGGCAACGATGCTGATGACAAAGGAAAACATAGGTCAAAATTTCAATTTTCGGCGAAATTAGTGATTTTTGCAATGATTCGTCATATTTTTCTTCAAATTGGTCGGAATTTTCCCTGATTGGTTCAAAATTTGCCGCAAAATTGCGACCTTTGAACAAAGTTGGCACGCTGAAAAACGTGCGGATTCAGTTGAAACCGGGAACTTATCCCCTAAAACGATGATATTATGGGAAACGAAAAAGCCACCAGGATCCAGACCTCGATTCTGAACGGACTGGAAAAGAAAGCTTTGGTGTGGCTCGCCAAGAAACAGCCCAGATGGGTGACATCCAATATGCTGACATTTGTGGGAACATTGGGGGCGGTGCTTTGCGCCCTCGGATTCGTACTCGCCAATTATGACCTCGACTGGATGTGGCTCTCGGTGGCAGGTCTGTTCGTGAACTGGTACGGAGACAGCCTCGACGGCTCTATGGCGAGGGTCAGGCATACGCAGAGACCTGTTTACGGATTCTTCATCGACCACAACGTGGACATTTTCACGATCACGATAATGTGCATCGGTGCCGGAGCCTCGCCAATCTGCCGTATGGACATAGCCCTTCTGGTCCTCGTGGCATATCTCGCCATTTCAGTCCACACCTACATCGGGGCGATACTCAAAAACGAATTCAAACTCACCTACGGCAAACTCGGACCTACGGAATTCAGGGTCATCGCAGCGGCATTCGTCATTTTCCTCATCTACTTCCCTTGGCAGGAGAGCCGCTTCCTGACTGAAGTGGACTGCTTCGGCAAAGGTCTGGAAAGCCTCAACGGAACCTACACCATATTCGATTGGATCGCCCTCGGACTCGGAGGCATCATCTTCCTGCTGCTGATAATCTCGCAGTTCAAGGAAGAAAAGGAACTGTCGAAGATCGACCCTCCAAAATCATTTGACGGAAAAATTCCGGAGTAGGCTCTGACTATGGGAAAAGACTCGTTTCTGACCTTCAGGAAATGGACTGAGTTCATTGTGAGCCGAGCCGTGGGGACCATCGTGGATACGGGTGTCCTGTGGCTCGTGGGGCACTTCCTGCGCCTTGCCGCCTTGAACCATCCTGAAAGCGGTTTCTGGCAGGGCTTCAACTACTGGGGAGAATACTGGATCGGACCTGCCATATCCTTTGAAATCGCGACTTTCGTCAATTTCATAATGTCCTATTTCTGGATATGGCGCAACCGCATCACGGACAGACGCTCGGCACGGAGTTTCTGGAGACATCTCTGGGGATTCAACATATCCTGCATCTTCGGATTCATCGTGAAGATGATTTTCCTCGTGCTCTGCGAAAGGATTTTCCATTGGGACGCCTGGATGTGCAACCTCGTGGCAGTCTGCGTGTCCGGAATCCTGAACTATTTCCTGGCTGAATCCATAGTCTTCAGGAAGAAGACCGGGAGACCCGAACACGAACTTCTGAGCATAGAGGAACTCGGGAACCTGGCTCCGGTGTTCAAGGGCAGTTGGGGACGGGCATTCGGGAGAATGATAATGGCATTGCTGAACATCAACAAATGCAACCGGCTCTACGACAGCATCTATGGGCTTGGGGCAGCAGAAGCCTCGGACAAGTTGG
>JBJEJT010000337.1:0-2108 GCA_051878255.1 Candidatus Cryptobacteroides sp.
CACCGCCGTGCAGCGCCATTCCTATGCAGCAGCACGCCATAGTGAGTTCTGCCACTCCCGCCTGGAAAAACGCTCCGGAGAAGTCTCCCCTCCGCAGTTCGGTGGTCTTCTTGAGGAAGCCGTCGGTCTTGTCGGAATTGCTCAAATCGGCTGATGCGACTATCATATTGCCGACTTGCTGTGCCAACTGCGAGAGCACTGCAGCAGATGCCCCGCGGGTGGAATCGTCTTTCTTCTGCTGAACGGCAGACCAGTCGATTTGCGGTGCCTTGCCACTGAACCATTCCGCTTTCTTTGCGGCAAGTTCCGGGTTTTCAGCTGCCCAGGATGCTTCATAAGCCTTCCTCCCAGCCACGATCTGCTGGAGTTCAGCCCTGCGTGCAGCATATATTCCAGCCGTCTCGGGGAAGATGGAGAAAGGATTCTCGGGATCGCCGCCGAGGGCTTTGACAGTGTTCAGGTAGGCATCCCCGCCGAGAGGGGCACCGTGGGTGGCACAACAGTTCTCGTAACTGCTGCCATCTGCACGGAGGGCACCCTTGCCCATCACGGTATGGCCGATGATGAGCGTAGGCTGACCTTTGAAAGCGACAGCCTCGTCCAGAGCCGCACGTATCTGTGCCACGTCATTTCCGTCAATTTCAATGATATGCCATCCCCAGGCACGGTACTTCGCTGCCACATCCTCGGAATCCACGACTTCGGTGGTCGTGGAGAGCTGGATCCCGTTGGAGTCGTAGAACATTGTGAGATTGTCCAGCCCGAGGGTGCCCGCGATGCGTCCAGCCCCCTGGGAGATCTCCTCCTGGATGCCTCCGTCGGAGATGTAGGCATATATCCTCTGCCCCATCACATCGCCGAGACGTGCCTGAAGGAATTTTGCCGCTATGGCTGCACCCACTGCGAAAGTATGTCCCTGACCGAGGGGACCGGAGGTGTTTTCAATGCCCCTTTCCACGCAGCGCTCCGGATGACCCGGTGTCGGGCTGTCCCACTGGCGGAAAGAAGCAAGTTCCTCCATAGTGAATTTTCCGGTAAAAGAGAGTACTGAATAGAGCATCGTGCTCATATGCCCCGGGTCGAGGAAGAAACGGTCACGCCCATCCCAGTAAGGGTTTTCCGGATCATAGACAAGGTATTCCGAAAAAAGGACGTTGATGAAGTCGGCTCCACCCATTGCGCCGCCGGGATGTCCTGATTTGGCCTTTTCGACCATAGATGCTGCCAACAGCCTGATGTTGTCGGCAGCCCTGTTCATATCCGCTATGGAATTCATTTGCATTGGTTATTAATTTTGGATTTCAGTGTCGATCAGAATGATGTCGCGATGCCGATGAAGTCTTCTGCCTTGAGGGCGGCGCCACCGATGAGACCGCCGTCGATGTCAGGCTGTGCAAAGAGTTCCTTTGCATTTGAAGGCTTGCAGCTTCCGCCATAGAGGATGGTGATTTCCTCGGCAAGTGCGCCGAATTTCTCAGCGAGCACCTTGCGGCAGCAAGCGTGGATTTCCTGAGCCTGCTCCGCGGTTGCGGTCTTGCCAGTTCCGATTGCCCATACAGGCTCGTATGCCACGATGACATTCGCCATTTCCTCGGCAGTGAGAGTATAGAGCACATTCTTGATCTGCTCTGTCACGACATCGAAATGCTTGCCTGCCTCGCGCTCGTCGAGGTTCTCGCCGATGCAGAAAATCGGAGAAAGCCCGGCTGCGAGTGCAAGGTGGATCTTCTCGACGAGTTTCGCATCGGTCTCGCCGTAGTACTGTCTGCGCTCGGAGTGTCCGAGTATGGTGTATCCGCAGGAAACGGATTTAAGCATATCCACTGAAACCTCTCCGGTGTACGCGCCCTTGGTCTTGTCTGCGCAATTCTGTGCCGAAAGACCTACTGCAGTGCCTTTGACAACTTCTGCGACAGGTGCGAGATGAGTGAAAGGAGGGGCTATGATAAGTTTTACATCTGATGGAACTTCTGCTGATTTTTCTACTACTGCCTTTGCGAGTTCTACGCCTTCAGGCACCGTGGTGTTCATTTTCCAGTTGCCTGCTACAATGTGTTTGCTCATAATGTATCAATGAATTAATTGTTAAATATCCATTTGTTGCGCAC
>JBJEJT010000338.1:0-2103 GCA_051878255.1 Candidatus Cryptobacteroides sp.
CGTCACTCCGGCGCTTTTCGCGAGATATCCGGATGCGGAGTCTCTGGCAAAAGCCGAATTCGAGGATGTCCTGGAACTTGTCAGGTCGGTGTCCTACCCAAACAGCAAATGCCGCCACATCATAGAAATGTCACGTATGCTCGTGAGCGAGTTCAATTCCGAGATTCCTGACGAACCCGACGAACTTGTAAAACTGCCCGGAGTAGGACGCAAGACTGCAAACGTGGTCGCCGCCATAATTTACGGCAAACCGGTCATAGCTGTGGACACTCACGTTTTCAGGGTGTCCCGGAGGATAGGATTGTCGGAGGGAGGCACGGTGGAGGCCGTATGCAGGGACCTCACCCTGCACATCCCGGAGGACAAGAGGGCTGATGCCCACCACTGGCTTCTGCTGCACGGACGCTATGTCTGCACTGCCCGCAATCCGAAATGTACGGAATGTCCCGTACGAGATTTCTGCAATGAACACAAACAACTTGTATAAAAATGGTCTATATCACTTCTGAAAACATAATTTTCATCAGCTCAATACTGATATTCTGCAGCATATTGGTTTCCAGGGCAAGTTCCAGGATGGGTATCCCGGCGTTGCTGCTCTTCCTGATGCTCGGGATGCTGTTCGGGAGCGACGGTCTCGGAATAGTTTTCGATGATATGGACACCGCGAATTTCATCGGTGTCATAGCCCTGTGCATCATCCTGTTCACGGGAGGTATGGAAACAAGTTTCAAGGAAATCAAGCCTATGCTCGGACCGGGACTTGCGCTCTCCACCATCGGGGTGCTGCTCACGGCAGGTCTGACCGGAGGATTCATATACCTGCTCAACGGCTGGAAAGGCGTCGGCCTGGGACTGCCTCTCGTTTCTTGCCTTCTGCTCGGAGCCACTATGTCATCTACGGACTCTGCCACGGTTTTCGCCCTCCTGAGGGGCAAGAACCTGAGGCTCAAGAACAATCTCCAGCCTATGCTGGAACTGGAAAGCGGTTCCAATGACCCGATGGCGTATATCATAACCATCGTGCTCATCGAGATTGCGAGTTCCATAGCATCGGGAGAAGGGCTTATGGCAGCCGCGGGTGCGGAGGATATGGCAAAGGCGGCAGGATTCGCAAGCGTTGAAAGTTTTACCACCTACAACACTGTCTGGAATGCGATCAAGGTGTTTATGCTCCAGTTCATAGTTGGGGGCGCCGTCGGGGTGGGAATAGGATTCGCATCGGTTTGGCTGCTCAACAGAGTGAAACTGAACAACACCCCTCTCTATGCCGTTATGCTTCTGAGCATCGTGTTCTTCGCCTATTCCATAGCGGGTATGCTTTCCGGCAACGGCTATCTTGCCGTCTATCTCGCAGGAATAATTACCGGCAACAGCAAATTCAACCATAGGAAACAGATACTTGCGTTCCTCGAGGGACTTACCTGGCTGATGCAGATCGTGATGTTCCTCATCCTGGGACTGCTCGTCAATCCACTCCAGATGCTCAAGACTGCTCCCGTAGCCATACTGATAGGCGTGTTTATGATGTTTTTCGCACGTCCTGCAGCCGTTTACACCACTCTTCTCCCATTCCGCAGCATCAGTCTCAGGTCCAAGGCATTCACTTCCTGGGTGGGGCTCAAGGGTGCGACACCGATAATCTTCGCCACTTACCCCATTCTCCACGGCATCGAGGGCGGAGACATCATCTTCAACATCGTGTTCTTCATCACGCTTATGTCGCTTGTGATCCAGGGCAGCACCCTTGCATTCACAGCCAAGGTGCTGAAAGTCAATGATGACACACCGGTGCCTGAAAAGGAGTTCGACGTGGATTTGCCGGAGGATGCCGGAGACCTTACGGAAAGCACCATCACTGAAGAGATGGTGCGGAAGATGAAAGAGGGTTCGGGGACCCTGCTCAAGGACCAGAGCCTTGACGAAGGCATCAGGGTTCTGATGATCAAAAGGGACGGGAAGTTCATCATCCCGACCGGCAACACTGAGCTTTGCGCAGGGGATCATCTGCTTATCATCAACGGGGCAGAGTAGGTTGTGGGAGATACCCGGTCGGAGCGAGGGCACTGAAAAAGTCCCCAAGGGATGCTAAAAATCAAGCAA
>JBJEJT010000339.1:0-2098 GCA_051878255.1 Candidatus Cryptobacteroides sp.
CAAGGGACGAAACTCTCGCCATAGTCGGAAACGGCAAGGGTATGGATGACTGGAACAAGGTGTTGCCGCTGGATTCATCCAACTTCCCTCAGTGGAGCATAGCCGTGGATGCAGAGGAACAGTTTGAATACAAGTTTGTCATCGCCGATGCCGGGAGCCTGGAAATCAAGCAGTGGGAAGACGGGGAAAACCGTTCGCTGCGCACTGACGGCAAGTTTACCGTCGTTGCTGACGGGGCACACCGCTTCGGCTTGAGAAGGTGGAGGGGAGCGGGTACCGCAATCCCGGTGTTTTCCCTCAGGAGCGAGGATGACTTCGGTGTGGGCGAGTTCTTCGACCTCAAGAAAATGATAGACTGGGCAGTGCTCACCGGACAGTGCGTACTTCAGCTTCTGCCTATCAACGACACTACGATGACCGGCACCTGGACCGATTCCTATCCGTACAATGCAAATTCCACTTTCGCCCTCCACCCTCAGTTCATCAACCTGCAGGCTGCCGGGGTGAAACTTACCCCTGCCGCAAAGAAAATCCAGAAGGAACTCAATTCCCTCAAACAGGTGGACTATGAGAGAGCCAATGGCGAAAAGCTGAAGATGCTCCGTTCCGCTTTCAGAAAGGATTTTGCAAAACTTTCTGCCACAGCCTCCTACAAGGATTTCTACGCCTCGAATGCACACTGGCTCCGACCTTATGCGGCGTTCTGTGCCCTGCGTGATGCCAAAGGCACTGCCGAATTTGCGGAATGGGGCGAATACTCCGTTTACTCGGAGGCAGTCCTGGACAAATGCTGTTCAGTCTATGCCGACGATGTGGATTTCTGGTGTTATGTCCAGTATCATCTCGACGCCCAGATGAAAGAGGTGCGCAGATACGCCTGTGAAAAGGGAGTGGTGCTAAAGGGAGACCTCCCCATAGGCATTTCCCGTACCAGTGCCGATGCCTGGCAGTATCCCCGTCTTTTCAATATGGACTCCTGTGCAGGTGCCCCTCCTGACGCATTCTCCGCGGATGGACAGAACTGGGGTTTCCCGACCTACAACTGGGACGAAATGTCCAAGGACGGTTATGCCTGGTGGAAAGCGAGGATGCAGAAGATGTCTGAGTATTTCGACCTTTTCAGAATCGACCATATACTCGGTTTCTTCAGGATCTGGGAAATTCCGCAGGGGACGGGCAGCGGTCTGCTCGGACATTTCAGCCCCGCACTGCCTTATCCTGCCGACGAACTGATGTTCCTGGGCTTCGACGTGGCAGCGGGGGACGGTGTGACACCTGGTCCTGACGGTCCCGTGGACGTGCTTTTCGTTGAAGACCCGGTTATGAAGGGCTATTGGCATCCGAGGATATCGGGCCAGGACACCTCTGCCTACCGCAATCTCGACGGGCACCGCCAGCGGGCTTTCAACCGTCTCCACGACGACTTCTTCTACCGCCGTCACAATGCTTTCTGGAGAGACTCCGCGATGCGCAAGCTGCCGTCCCTTATGCACGCCACCCAGATGCTTGCCTGCGGGGAAGACCTCGGGATGATTCCGGACTGCGTGGCTTCGGTTATGGATGAACTCAAGATACTCTCCCTCGAAATCCAGAGAATGCCGAAGAGCACCAAAGTGGAGTTCGGGAACCCTGCCCACTATCCTTACTTCTGCGTATGCACCACCTCCACCCACGATATGAACCCTGTCCGTGCGTGGTGGGAGGAAGACAGAGCCGTCTCCCAGAGGTTCTACAACACTATGTACCCTGGGCAGGCTCCTTATTTCTGCGAACCGTGGCTCTGCGAGAGGATCCTGGACGACCACCTCAAGTCCCCTGCGATGCTCACCATTCTCCCTCTCCAGGACTGGCTGTCCATAGACGGCTCCCTGCGCTGCGAAAATCCGGCATCCGAGCGCATCAATGTGCCTGCAATCAGCCGTCACTACTGGCGCTACCGTATGCACCTGAGCATCGAAAATCTGCTCGCACAGGAGGGCTACAATGCCAAAATTGCAGAAATGGTGACAAAATCAGGCAGAAAATAGCCATACTGTTGGTTATATCTGTACTATTTTATATTTTCGCACCTTGTCATTCCGGTGATGCCGAAAGAGGC
>JBJEJT010000340.1:0-2093 GCA_051878255.1 Candidatus Cryptobacteroides sp.
ATGAAAGCAACCGTTTCTGGGTGGCATTCTACGACGGATTCTGCGGCAGGATTTCAGTGCCCCTGTTTATGATAGTCTCGGCTTTCCTGCTGGTTCCGATGAAACCGGGAGTCAGTATGGGGCAGTTCTACAAAAGGCGTTTCCTGCGCATCCTGCCTCCGATGCTCTGCTTCTTCCTGCTCTATTCCCTGCTGCCCCTTGCCTGGGGTGGAATGACCTGGGAACAGTCCCTGGCGGATTTGAAGATGCTGCCTTTCAACTTCCCCTCTATGGCAGGCCATCTCTGGTTTATGTATCCGCTAATCAGTCTCTACCTCATCATCCCGGTAGTTTCTCCCTGGCTGGAAAGGGCTTCCGCAAAGGATGAACTCATATTCCTCGGGCTCTTCGGCGTTTCCACTTTCATCCCGTGGATCCACCGTTTCATAGCTCCAGAACTCTGGGGAGAGTGCTTCTGGAACGGATTCACAATGCTCTGGTACTGCTCCGGCTATCTCGGCTATCTCGTTATGGCTCATTTCATCAGGTATCATCTGAAATGGACCCGCCGCCGCAAACTCATCGTCGGCAGTATCTGTTGGTTCATAGGAGCCGCTTTCACGGGCTGGGCATTCTGGTACAAGGCCGTCCCGGGCGATCTGATAGATACTCCGACCCTGGAATGGGCGTGGGAATTCTGTATGCCTAACGTCCTCGTCGCTTCTTTCGGGGCATTCCTGCTTTTCTCCTGCATCAAGCGCAGGACCACCCCGAAGTTCATCTCCGGTCTTTCGAAGCTCACTTTCGGGATGTACCTGGTACATATGTTCTTCCTTTCGCCAATCGCCCGCCTCTTCATCGGTGGCAGCGTCGCGGAGCCTCTGGTTCCCGTATGGCTTGCAATCCCTTGCATCGCTGCCCTGACCTACATCTGCTGCGCCCTGACCGTCAAACTCATTTCCCTCATACCGGGCAGCAAGTGGGTGATAGGCTGCTGAGCCGTGTGGAATGTCGTTTACAGTTTGCGGAAGACGGTGCGGACAAGGAGAAAATTGACCGGGACTGCAATGCAATAGACCGGTATCGGAGCGAGTGAAGACGGGATTCCAAGTTTGAGGAAAATGTTGAGCAGACCTATGTGCAGGAGGTAATTGACCACGTGGCTCAGCACGAATCCAACTCCCCTCAGGGCGGACACTCCGGATTTGAAAGTGAAGCGGGCAGTCAGCCAGAAATTGCAGACCAGGCTTGTCAGATACCCCAGGGTATATGCAATGTTCACATTGATGAACAGTTTCAGAAGCAGGTAAAGCCCGTAGTGGATGCCGGTCGCGATGACACCCACTATGGCGAATCTGATGAATTCGGACTTAAAAAGCCTATTCAGTAAGTTCTTCAGTTTCATTTCTTCTGTACAATACCACTCTGATTTCTCCGTCGGTCTGGTCGAAAGGGGTGTAATCCTCACCGATAAAACCCTCTGCGTCCCCGTCTGGCACGTATGCCATAACCCATACGGGTCTGTTGTATTCCATTGTTTCCGTCTGGTCGAAACTTGGCAGGTGGAACGGGACGAAGATCCTGTTGCCCGGTGTGTAGCCGGCGTGAAGCCATACTCCCAGCATAGAATAGATGTGCGGATGTTTTTCCACTGCCGAGTGCATATTGTAGTTCCATATCTCATTCCTCTGCTCCACGGGAACATTCCCGAAGAGCCTGTCAGTCTCTGTGTACAGTTCTTCCAGTTCTCCCGATTTCAGGCAGATTTTTGTGAGACATTTCATCTGGTATATGCCTCCGGCAAGGAAGAGACAGCACAGGACGGCTGCGGCTGGTTTGAGATTCTGCCGGATACAAAGCGAAAACAATATGGAGATGTACGGAATGAGGGGAATCAGATAGTGGTAGTAGTCCCTCTTGCCTATTAGAAGGAGTGTCAGCAGAAGGTAGGGGATGAACAGCCAGTTCAGCATCCGCAGTTTTTTCTCCCTGTGGCACAGGTATGCCAAGGCTGCCAGCACGGCGGTCGGAATCAGCAATATCCCCACACCTATGGTTTTGAGACTGACGGCTTCTGCATATTTCAGATTGTAGAAAATGGTGCCGAACAGCAT
>JBJEJT010000341.1:0-8548 GCA_051878255.1 Candidatus Cryptobacteroides sp.
AGAGGTATCATAATCTCACCCCCGACTACCCTCTCGAATTGCAGGATGACAATGTACGTTCTTTCTCATCTTTCGAGAACCGCCTGGACTATGGAATCAAAGCCGGTCTCGGTTTCGCTTTCATATTCGACCCGGTGGAACTGCACATCGAGGCTTCGTACAAACATTCTTTCTCTTCCCTTTTCAAGGCGGACTACTACAGCCAGTACTATTACCGCTATTCTTATCAGATGAACATCATAGTATCAGTCGGCTTGCATTTCCAACTCGGAAGGAGGACTGGAAAAACCCGGCAGCAGATACGCAGGGAGGCTATCGAAAGCTTGAATGAAAGTAATTGACCTGAGTTTAGCAAGTATTCAATTGATTAAGACTATTTGGTTTTGGAAATGATAGAGTATGTCAGTGACCCGGTCAGAGTCGGGAATGTCATTATCGGGGGAAACAATCCCATCGTGGTTCAGACTATGTGCAACACCCACACTTCCGATGTGGAGGCCTCCTATGCGCAGTGCGTCCGTCTGTCGGAAGCCGGGGCACAGATGATAAGGCTCACCGTCCCGTCTATGGCTCAGGTCTCATCCATTTCTGAAATCAGACGCCGTCTGCGCAGGAACGGGATCGACACTCCCATTGTGGCAGATGTCCACTTCAGTTCGGAAATAGCCATTGCAGTGGCTCCCGAGGTGGATAAGGTGCGCATCAATCCCGGAAATTTCAGCAGGGACCCGGAGACGGCACGCTTCCGTTTTGCCGAACTTGTCAAGGTCTGCAGGGATTACGGAACAGCGATCAGGATAGGGGTGAACCACGGTTCGCTGGGAGAAGTGATTACCGGAAAATACGGCAACACTGCCACAGGGATGAAGGAGGCTGCGATGGAGTGGCTCAGGATGTGCCGGGACAATGATTTCAACAACGTCGTAGTCAGCCTCAAGGCAAGCAACACCGCAGTTATGGTGGAAGCCTACCGGGAACTCGTGGTGGCTATGATGGCTGAGGATATGCATTATCCACTGCATCTCGGGGTGACGGAAGCCGGAAATGCCGATGCAGGCAGAATCAAGTCACTCGTGGGCATATCGGCACTCTTGTCCCAGGGGCTTGGGGACACTGTAAGAGTTTCCTTGACAGAGGACCCGGAATGCGAACTCTCCCCTGCCCGCTATCTTTCCGACAGGTATTCCCACAGGCTTCACTCATCGATGTGCAGTCTCTCCCTTGCCGACGGTGGACGCAGGGCTGTGGCAACCTACGATGCCCCGTCCCGGGAAAGGTTGCTTTACGACTTGAGTTGTGATTTCGGCAAGATGCTGTTGGACAAGGAAGTGGATAGCGTCGAAATCGGCGGTTTCTATGTGGATGAATCCGGAGACCGTGTCGGAATCGGTCCGGCGCTGGCAGACTACCTGCTGGATGAACTGATGCAGGCTGCCCGCAGAAGATTCTACCGTCCGGAATATATAGCCTGTCCGGGATGCGGCAGGACTATGTACAATCTTGAAGAGACTTTCGAGAGGGTAAAGGAACGCACTGCCCATCTCAAAGGCAAGGTCATAGCCGTTATGGGCTGCATAGTGAACGGTCCGGGAGAAATGGCAGATGCGGATTGGGGCTATGTCGGAGAGGGCTGCGGCAAGGTTACCATCTACAAGGGCAAGACCCCCGTACTCAGGCACGTTCCCGAAAAGGAGGCGATAGACAGACTTCTGGAACTGATTGAGAATGAATGAAAAGCCGGATTGAAAGAACTTATTCGGCTTTGAGTATGTCTTTCTGGGCTTCCTCCCACTGCTCTTTTGCGAGTTCCTGCATATCCACGACCTCATCGGTTTCATCGACTATCTCTTTTCCGAGCATAGTCTCGATGACATCCTCCAGGGTGACAATGCCCCTGAAAGTGCCGTATTCATCGATGATTATGGATATGTGTTCTTTCTTCTCAAGCAGTTTCTCCCATATGTTGCCCACTGATTCATTCTCCTGGAACGTAAGTATCGGCCTGGCGATGTCCTTGAGTTTCGCGTCGAACTTGTCTTCAGCCATTTTCTCGAGAATGGTCTGGCGGAGCACATATCCTATGATGTAATCGTCGTTTTCCTCGTCGCAGACAGGGATTCTGGAGTGGACCAGGTCCTGGTCGTACAGTTCCTTTGCGGTGGTGTTGCCCCCGGCCATTTCCACGACCACACTCGGCGTCATAATTTCGTGAGCCGTAATCTGGTCAAGTTTGAGAAGATTCTGAATCATCTTCTTTTCATCCTTTTCTATGACCTCTTCCTCGGTTGCCACGCTAACCATCGCAGATATGTCTTCACGGCTGACGCTGACCTGGTCCGACGGGGATGAAATAATACGTGTGAACTTCTCCATCACCCAAACAATTGGGAATACAATGACTATCAGTGCATTGATGATGCCTGATGCCGGAATCGCCAACTTTCTCCAATAGGAGGACCCTATGGTCTTTGGAATAATCTCAGCAAAAATCAGGATGAGCAGGGTGAAAACTGCGGAGAAGATACCCACAAGCGTGTTGCCGTACACCTTCATAACGAGTGAGCCGACCAGCGAGGCTCCCACAGTGTTGGCTATGGTATTTATGCACAGGATGGCTGAAATGGGCCTTTCCGTGTTCTGCTTGAGTTTCTTGAGACGCTTGGAACCTTTCACGCCCTGTTCCTCCAGTCCCGTGATGAAAGACAGAGGGGTGGACAGAAGGGTCGCCTCCAACACCGAGCACAATGCCGAAATGGCGATTGAGGCGAACATACAGACATAGATGAGTTGCTCTTCCATAATTATTTATGAAGTTCGGCAATAACAGTCTCGCAGGCGCGTACATCATCCCCTATCTCGACTTTTATATCAGCATCCAGCGGCAGATACATATCTATGCGGGAACCAAACTTGATGATTCCGCACTCCTTCCCCTTGACTGCCTCCTTGCCGACCTCGGCATAGCAGACTATCCTGCGTGCGAAAGTGCCGGCGAGCTGTTTGAAGAGTATCTGCCCGAAACTGTTCTCCATACCTATCGATGAATGTTCATTCAGTTCCGATGCCTTGGGAAGAAAAGCGAGATAATACTTTCCGGGGTGGTACTTGTAATAGGTCACCACACCGTCCATAGGCCAGAAATTGACGTGGACATTGAAGAAATTCATATATATGGAAACCTGCATACATTCCCTCTTGAGGTATTCCGGCTCATAAACTTTCTCAAGAATCACGATTTCCCCGTCGGCAACGGCAGTGAGTACGCCGTCTCCGGGAACCGTCTCCCTGTTGGGAAGCCTGAAGAAATACGTTATGAATCCCATCAGGAATACGAGGACGGCCGTAAGGGGTATTGAGACAAACAGCCAGCCGCCCACGAACCACCATATCAGGAACAGGAGGATCAGGCATATAAGCCAGACATAGGCGACAGTTCTGTAACAGTCCTTGTGTATTTTCATCGTTCTAAAGTTCTTTTCAGCCTCAGGCTGCATTACATCCTGCAAAGTTAGCGATTATTGCAGATTATTCAAAATTACAGATGCAGTGATGTTTCAGAATGAAATGAGTCCGAAGCACATCATATACACCGTAGCGGCAGGGATTGCCATCAGAGCGCTGTCAAAACGGTCCAGCATACCCCCGTGTCCCGGGATTATATTCCCCGAATCTTTCAGATTCGCCAGTCTTTTCCATTGTGATTCTATCAAATCGCCACAAACCCCGCAGACATTGACAATCACCGAGATGACGATGCAATGCCAGATTGGGTAACTGTGGAAAGGCAGGAAAGGAATGTAGTGCATCGCTATCCCCACTCCCACGGCGGCGGCGAATCCTCCCCAGAACCCGATCCAGGATTTCTTGGGGGATATGGACGGGCAGAGTCTCGGACCGTATTTCTGACCGAGCGTGCATCCGAAGAGGTATGCCCCGACGTCGGAGAACCAAATCAGGATGAACAGGCAGAGCAGCGGCATCCCGTCGAAATGGTGGTTGGAGAAGACGGTGAAATTCAGCAGGGTCCACGGTACTCCGATGTACAGGATTCCCGTGTAGATGTCCGAAAACTTCCCGTATTCCGATTTGTCCTTCACCAGCAGCGAATTTATCATCACTATGAACAGCGGGATGAAAGCCAGGATAATGAACCTTCCGGAAGCCTGCTCGAATGACTGGACCAGGAACGTCACGAGGAACATCCAGCAGGAGCCTATGATGGCTATGATTCTCGACACCTTGTACACGGAGCCCAACCTCATACGGTAGAATTCGTGCATCATCACGACCAGTGTAGAAAGCATCACAAGCGCGAAAAAGTACTTTCCGCATTCAAAACAGTTGCCCAGAAGCAGTGCCGCAAGCATAAGCAGGAGGAACACGATTCCGGAAATCGTTCTAACCAGCAAGTTTTTCATAGTTTGCAGATGGGGTCCGGGCTTCCGCCCGGACTTAATCATTTAGTCTCTACGGTTTCAGGCTGACTGTCAGAGTTTTGTGCATCTTCTGCCGGCTTGGAACCAACCCTTGGACCCAGAATACGCTCCAGATCATCTGCAAATATAACTTCTTTTTCCAAAAGGAGGGCAGCAACTGCAAGGAATTGTTCCTTGTGTGAGGTAAGAATTTCAAAAGTCTTGTCGTGTATGTCCTGTACGAGCCTTTTCACTTCCGCATCCATCACCTCCGCAGTCTTCTCGCTGTATGGTCTCGTGAGTTCGTAGCCGCGGGAGCCTGTCGAGTCATAATAGGACAGCGTACCCACAGTGCTGCTCATTCCATAGTAACATACCATACTGTATGCCATCTTCGTGAGCCTTTCAAGGTCGTTCAGGGCACCTGTGGACGGTTCCCCGTTCACAATTTCCTCAGCCACCCTGCCTCCGATGAGGGAGCACATCTCGTCCGTCATCTGGGATCTGGTCATTATCTGGCGTTCCTCCGGCAGATACCAGGCTGCTCCGAGCGCCTGTCCCCTCGGCACAATCGTCACCTTGAAGAGAGGGTTGGCGTGTGGCAGAAGCCAGCTGACGACAGCGTGACCTGCCTCGTGGTGGGCGATGGAACTCTTTTCCTCCGGAGTGATGATTTTGTCTTTCCTCTCCAGTCCTCCCACGATTCTGTCCACCGCATCGAGGAAATCCTGTTTGTCCACACTCTTTTTGTTGCGTCTTGCGGCAGTCAGGGCAGCCTCGTTGCAGACGTTGGCGATGTCGGCACCGGAGAAGCCTGGAGTGTGCTTTGCAAGAAATTCCAGGTTGAAATCATCTGCGAGCTTGATGCCTTTGAGATGCACCTTGAAAATTTCCTCCCTCTCCTTCAGGTCCGGAAGGTCCACGTGAATCTGGCGGTCGAAACGTCCGGCACGCAGCAGAGCCTTGTCCAGGATGTCGGCGCGGTTGGTCGCCGCGAGAATGATTACGCCTGAGTTGGTGTCGAAACCGTCCATCTCGGTGAGCAGCTGGTTGAGCGTGTTTTCCCTCTCGTCATTGGAAGAGAATCCCCCGTTTTTGCTTCTGGCACGTCCCACGGCGTCAATTTCGTCGATGAAGATGATGCACGGAGCCTTTTCTTTCGCCTGGCGGAAGAGATCCCTGACCCTGGAAGCACCAACTCCCACGAACATCTCCACGAAGTCGGAACCGGAAATGGAGAAGAACGGTACATTCGCCTCCCCTGCGACAGCCTTTGCCAGGAGGGTCTTTCCCGTGCCCGGAGGACCTACAAGCAATGCTCCCTTAGGAATCTTTCCTCCGAGGGAAGTGTATTTCTTCGGATTCTTGAGAAAATCCACAATCTCCATAACTTCCTCTTTCGCTCCGTACAGACCTGCCACATCCTTGAACGTGACCTTGCTCTTTTCCTTGTCTGCAAGTTTCCCGGTGGATTTCCCGACATTGAAGATGCCTCCCGGACCTCCGTTGCCCGTCATCCCCTTGTTCATCCCCCTGAACATAAAAATCCAGAAGGCAATGAGCATCAGAGGCCATATTATCCAGTTGAGAATATCCATCCGGGTGCGGTCGTTCTTTTCGATGACCACTTTGAACCTCTGCTGCTCAGGCAGGGAGGAATTCAGGTTTCCGAACATTTCCTCGGCATTGAAGCTGCCGGAGACGAGGAATATGAAATGCGGGGACTTCTCCGGGAATTTGCCGCCGAAACGCGAGGCGTATTTGTCGCCCCTGTCCGGACGCAGCGTCACCCTGCCCTCATAATCATTGCGGATGAAAGTGATTTCTGCAATGTCTCCAGCCTCAGCCATAGTCTGTACTTCTTCCCACTCAATCTTCTGCGGATTGGCAGAGCCGCCCGAACTGCGGAACAGCATCCAGATTACAAGCGGGATGAGCAAGAAATAAATCCAACTGAAATTGACCGTTATGATTTTTTTGGACTTGTTGCCCTTTTTCTTGGAAGCCATATCGTTAGTCTTCTTCTAAATTTCATCTGAATAGTCCGTCCTTTCGGCATCTGCCCAAAGGTCCTCGATCCTGTAGAAAGCCCTGTATGCGGTCTGGAAAATGTGGACGACTATATCCGAGTAGTCGAGGATGACCCAGAGTGCGTTTTCCTTGCCCTGGGTGCGTATGACCTTGCGTCCGCATTTTTCAGCCATCCTGTCCTCCACATTGTCTGCGATCGCGAGCACATTCGTGCCGGAATCGGCGTTGCAGACTATGAAATAGTCGGAGATGGCAGTACCTATCTTCTTGAGGTCCAGAGACAGGACCCCCTGTCCTTTCTTTTCGAGCATTGCATCCGCAATGACTTTCACTTCATTATGTATGTCCATATTTTCTGTGGAAAAAATGTTGTCTTTCAAGCTTTGTCTTGCTATTGAGACAGATTATCACTAAATTGGCTGGCAAATATAATCAAAAAATAAGCCAATGAAAAATAGGTTTCATATTATAAGGTATAATGAGTTGGATTCCACCAACAGCGAGGCTGCAAGGAGACTTGCGGATATTGACAATATGTCAGTATTGTCTGCCAAAAGACAGTATGCAGGCAGGGGCAAGGACAGCAATGTCTGGCTCACGGAGCCGGGGGAGAACCTCACTTTCACCATTGTCCTCAAATTCGGGGATGAGGCAGCCGGCGAGTGTCCGCAGTTCCCTGCCAAATGCCAGATGCTCGTAAGTGCGCTCACAGCCGCATCGGTGGTGGCTTTCCTCAGGGAGAAAGGGGTTGAATCCTGGGTCAAGTGGCCCAACGACGTCTATGTGGGCAAAAACAAGATCTGCGGCATACTGATAGAACTCCGCACGGTGGACAGGTGGTTGAAAGCCAGTATCATAGGCATAGGAATCAATATCAACCAGCAGATTTTCCCGGAATCGTTGCCGAACCCGGTGTCCCTGTCGCTGCTGACAGGAAGAAAATACGATGTGGAAGAGTGCCTGGATGATTTCCTTGCCATCTACAGGCAGAAACTCGAATCAGTCTATGCAAGCCTGCCTCATCTGGAGGATATAGTGGGCAGGGCTCTCGCTTTTGAAGATGGCACTTCCGGCGACGAAAATCTCCGCGCCTGCTTTATGCAGTGCGTGGACATTTTCAAGTGACACCCCTCCGTCCACCTCGATAGGTGCATATACTCCCCTCTCCCTCATACAGGCTTTGAGACGGGAGATTCTTTCAAGGCTCTCCAGGATGAACTTCTGACCTCCGAAACCGGCGAAGACGGACATTATGAGGAAATAGTCGGCGTGTCCCACGTGAGGGAACAGCCTCTCCACGGGGATGTCCGGATTTATGACCAGACCCGCCTTCGCCCCGGCTTTCTGAATGGAATCCAGAATCTCCGATGCCTTTTCATCGCTTTCAGTGGCTTCCAGATGGAAACTTACCATCGAGGCTCCCCTTTCGACGAATTTCAGGGCGTATTTTTCCGGATTCACAATCATAAGATGCACATCCAAAGGCTTACGTGCCTCTTTTGCGATTGCATCGGTAACCGGAAATCCGTATGAAATGTTGGGCACGAAGCTGCCGTCCATTACGTCCAGATGGAATATGTCGGCATTCTCGTTCACCATTCTGACATCTTCTGAGAGATGCAGGAAATCGGCTGAAAGCATCGATGGGGCTATCTGTATCATAAGATGAGTGTTTTTAAGGAGAACTTGGAAGCTGTCTTGAAATGAAACTGCCCCGATGCAAATGCGGCAATTTCATCAGGACGGCTTCTTACTTCTGCAGGGACAGTTTCTTTTCTATGTCGGTTACATACTGCCTGAACATCTTGTCCGTGGACATCAGGTCCGCCACCGTCGCACAGGCGTGAACCACTGTGGCGTGGTCTTTTCCACCGGTCTCGCTGCCTATGGTGGAAAGCGAGCAGTTTATCAGGTTCCTGGACACGAACATCGAAATCTGACGTGCCTGGACTATGTTCCTTTTCCTCGTCTTGGAAAGCATTTCCTCACGGCTGATGTTGAAATAGTCGCAGACCGCTTTCTGGACACCCTGGATGGTGAGTTCAGTCTTTTCGTCGCTGACGAGCTGACCGGTGATTTCCCTTGCAAGTTCGACCGTGATC
>JBJEJT010000342.1:0-2087 GCA_051878255.1 Candidatus Cryptobacteroides sp.
ATAATGCAGTTAGCCTGATGAGTGTGGCGATTGACCGTCTTGTCAAAGATGTTTGGGACTGCCAGACAGGTC
The DNA here is from genome assembly GCA_051878255.1 of Candidatus Cryptobacteroides sp. Classification (GTDB taxonomy): domain Bacteria; phylum Bacteroidota; class Bacteroidia; order Bacteroidales; family UBA932; genus Cryptobacteroides. The sequence continues at coordinate 73 of JBJEJT010000342.1, forward strand.
GGCAATGACGTCATCCGCGATTCCTTGTCTGCGGATTCCGTCTTGTTTTGACCCGGATATGCCATTCCCTGCTTGACCGGGAATCCCCTGCCCCCGAAATACATCCCCGACAAAGCCTCAACCATCTCCGCCATTTCCTCCTCCTCAAGAGGGGACACCATTGTAAACGCCATCAGCGACGGAATGAAAAATTCCCTGACATAGTCCCCCAACTGCTCCGGAGCAAGATTCCTGACCGAAGAAGCAGAGCCAAGTATAGTCCCGCAAAGCGGATGTCCCTCGAAAAGCATAGACTCGAACCTGTCGTAGATATCCTCCGCAGGCGAATCCTTATAGGATGCGATCTCCTCAAGTATCACGGTTTTCTCTTTCTGGACCTCGTCTTCCGGGAACAGCGGTTCCGTAGCTAACTCGAACAGCAAATCCGCAGCCTTGCGAATATCCTCGCTCAAGACTGTGGCGTGCAGGACTATCTCCTCCTTGGTGGTGTAGGCATTCAGTTCCCCGCCCAGCCTTTCAAGGTAGCCGTTGATTTCCTGAGCCGAATGGCGGGAAGTTCCCTTGAACAGGGCGTGCTCCACGAAATGCGCCGTCCCTGAAGGATAGCGTCCACCGCGAGATGCGATTTTGAGAACGTTTTCGACCCGGGTGCCGCTGTTGATGCTCAATGAGCAGTATGCCGCCCTCTTCCCCTCTTTCAGCACAGCATAGCGGAGACCCCCGGAAGTAGTTGAGCAAATCATCCCGCCTGTTATTTCAGAATTGAAATGAACTTCTTGATTTCCAAAGAAGTGAATCCGTGGTCTCCATTAGATGGGACAGACTGTTTGCGGAAATAATAGAGCCTGTGGTCGTCCGAGCCGAAAATCATCTTGAAGCAGTATGAACCTTTGCGTGGATTGTCCGGACATACGGAATATGACACGAGCGTCCCCGGAACCGGGGCAGACATTATGTCCGCCGCATCATCCTCGTCGAGAAATTGAATCCCAGCCCCGACTGCCTGAGCCCTCAGACCGTCATTGACTTCGCCGGACACATCCGTATCGGCGAGGACGAGTTTTTTCCCGCGCATCTTATTGATTTCCGAAGCATATTTGACGAAACCGGCGTAGGCATCCACATCCCTTGCCATCGAATCTTCGATGTAGTCCTGAATCATATCCATTATTGCCGGAAGATACTCGAACTCCCTTCCGTCCGAGCCGGATGCAGACCGCAGGGGAAATGCGCAGACCTCAAGCATAGACCCTATCCCCTCAGAGGCTCCATCCCCACCCTTGACGATGGTAATGAACTCGATGCCGGGAACATCTTCTTTCTTGAACTGATTCTTGGTCAGCAGCATAAAATAGAAATCGGAGTTTCCCTTGAACTCGTCAAAATCGCCGGACTTGCAGAACTCGTAAGGCGAAAGCCTCCAACCGGAACTTATCTCCTGCTCCAAAGCGGCATCATCCATAGGATTGCCCGGGAGTACCACCTTCATTATCTTCTGTGTGAAATCATTGATTTTTGCCTTTCTGGTCATTATCTGCACCTGAGCCGAAGCCGTCCAAACAATCGAAACACAAAGCAGAGACAAAACAATCCTTTTCAAACTCATACCCGATATTTTAAGTAATCATTCCAACAGATACACAAACTAAAGTTTCGCAACTACGAATCTTCAGCACAAGTCCCGGCAGGTTATAGCCAGACCGCATCAACTCCGCAAAGATATAACTTTTTGAAAAATATATTTTGCATTTCAAAAAATTTCTCTACCTTTGCAGTCCTTTCTAAAAAGGAAAGTTGGCCGAGTGGTTTAAGGCGGCAGTCTTGAAAACTGTTGAGGTGAAAGCCTCCGGGGGTTCGAATCCCTCACTTTCCGCTGAATGAGGAATTTGCTGAATGATGCGAGTTCCTCATTTTCATTTTTTACGCCCCTGACTCGCGAAAAGACTATATGTCGTACCCAGACATTTCTGATATAATTGACATTTTCGGTTGGTGAAACGTCCTATAAGTATTTG
>JBJEJT010000343.1:0-2083 GCA_051878255.1 Candidatus Cryptobacteroides sp.
TATTATCGGTCAGTTCGGCGTAGGCTTCTACTCCGCATTTATGGTGGCAGACAAAGTTACCATTGAAACACTCAGTTGGAAAGACGGGGCAAAAGCCGTAAAATGGACTTGCGACGGCTCCCCTGAGTACTCTATGGAAGACTGCGACAAGAGCACCCGGGGCACGGAGATAACACTCTATCTTGCAGAAGATTCCTCCGAGTTTGCCAACAAGGGCAGAATCCAGTCCCTCCTTGACAAATACTGCAAGTTTATGCCTGTTCCTGTGGTCTTCGGCAAGGAGCAGGAGTGGAAAGACGGCAAATATGTGGACACAGACAAGGACAATGTCATCAACAGCACAGAGCCTCTCTGGACTAGGAAACCGTCCGAACTCAAGGACGAGGACTACAACAAGTTCTATTCAGCCCTCTATCCTATGGCAGAGGAGCCTCTGTTCCATATCCACCTCAACGTGGACTATCCGTTCACCCTCACCGGCATACTCTATTTCCCGAAAATCAAGGACCAGATGGAGATAAGCCGCAACAAGATCCAGCTTTTCTGCAACCAGATGTTCGTAACCGACTCTGTGGAAGCCATAGTCCCGGACTACCTTACTCTGCTCCACGGCGTCATCGACTCGCCGGACATCCCGCTGAACGTATCCAGGAGTTATCTCCAGGCAGATTCCAATGTGAAGATGATCTCAGGCTACATTACCAAGAAGGTGGCTGACAGGCTCGAAGAAATTTTCAAGAAGGACCGCCAGTCATTCGAGGAAAAATGGGACAATGTGAAACTCTTCATCGAATACGGTATGATTTCCGACGAGAAGTTCTGCGACAGGGCACTCAAATTCTGCCTGCTCAAGAACACGGAAAACAAGTATTTCAGCATCGAAGACTACCGCAAGGGCATCGAAGCCAACCAGACCGACAAGGACAAGAAGCTCGTGATCCTCTATGCCACGAATGCCGAGGACCAGTATTCCTACATCGAGGCTGCAAAGAACAAGGGCTACGACGTGCTTCTGCTGGACTGCCACCTCGACTCCTATTTCGTGAACCTGCTCGAGAGCAAGCTCGAGAATGTGAAGTTCGCAAGGGTGGATTCCGACAGCATAGACAGGCTGATTGTCAAGGAGGAAGTGAAGAAGCCGGAACTGAACGAAGACGAGAAGAAGTCCCTGGACGAAATTTTCAAAGGCGGTCTTCCGGAAGGTATGGAGTGGAACGTGGAAGCCGACAACCTCGGTGCGGAGGGTGCCCCGGTACTCATCACACAATCCGAATTTATGCGCCGGTACCGCGAAATGTCCAAACTCGGAGGAGGTCTGAACTTCTACGGCTCTATGCCTGAGTCCTACACCCTCACCGTGAACCTCGAGAATCCTCTGGTTGCAGAACTCCGAAATGCTGACGCATCCACCGACGAGGCAAAGGCTGCAAGGGACGAGAAGGCACGGCAGATTACCGACCTCGCACTTCTCGCCAACGGTCTGCTCAAGGGCAAATCCCTCTCCGACTTCATCGCACGCAGTTACAAGCTCCTGTAGGACGGACCGGGACGGTAAAATAAATTGAAAATATACTGTTTGCGACCGACTGATTCAAATGGATTTTCAGGATTATTTTTTAACTTTGCACCGCTTCGAGACTCCTGCCGGCAGCGGTGCTTTCGTAATTCCCCGGTGCGGAGTCGCATAATACGGAAACAATTGTTTTATAATTAATTATAGACTGAATTATGGTTTATTCACACGAAGTGCAGCAGATGTGCTGCGTCAAAAAAGGACCTAACCACGGTCCGGCGCCAATTCCTGAAGAGGGAAAATGGGTGAAAGCTAAGGAAGTCACAGACATCTCCGGTCTCACACACGGAATCGGCTGGTGCGCTCCTCAGCAGGGTGCCTGCAAACTGACTCTCAACGTCAAGGACGGCATCATCCAGGAGGCTCTCGTGGAGACAATCGGCTGCTCTGGTATGACCCATTCGGCAGCTATGGCTTCAGAGATCCTTCCGGGCAAGACCATCCTCGAAGCTCTCAACACAGACCTCGTTTGCGATGCCATCAACACCGCCATGCGCGAGCTGTTCCTCC
>JBJEJT010000344.1:0-8520 GCA_051878255.1 Candidatus Cryptobacteroides sp.
GTTGAGGGATGACGAGTCTCTCATTCCTTGCATCCCGGGTGTGTACATCGTGGTGCGCAAATCATCTGAGAACCCATCATTCCTCCAGGTTGGCTCCGGGGGAAGATTCAAAGACAGGAACCCTAACGTCCCGGTTGAAGAACTGCAAGCCAACTGGGTCAAGGGAGAACCAGTCATCTACATCGGGATGACCAAGGAAACACTCCGCAAGCGAATCAGGACCTACCTTCGCTTCGGAAACGGGGAACCGGTGGGACACTGGGGAGGACGCTACATCTGGCAGCTTGCCGACCACGAGGACCTGGTATTCTACTGGAAGCCTATGTCGGAAGGTTCGCCTGAAGAATATGAATCCGAACTGATTGCCGAGTTCAAAACGTTGAATGCCGGGTACCGTCCTTTTGCGAACCTGAAAGATTAGCGCGATGGCAGGCAAGAACCAGCTGCTACGCTACAGCCGCATCGTCAATAAACTTAGCGGAAGACAGGAGTTTGTCACAAAAGACGAACTCCTGTCCGCCGCATCCGGCTCGATGGGAGAAGATGAAGTGAGCCTGAGAACCTTGCAGCGCGATTTCATCGAGATAAACAGTCTCTTCAACATCGAGATCGGATATTGCAGGGACAGGGGCTACCACATCAAGGACCGCTTTCTGGACGGAGAGACTTTCGAGAGACTGCTCTCCGATTTCAGCATACTGTCCGCGATAGGAAGTGACAGCATTCTGAAAGAGTATGTGATTCCCGAGCACAGAAGAATGGCTTTCTCGGTGGACATAGGCGATTTGATGATGGCTGTGAAGAACCGTCAGACGGTTGAATTCAGTTATTACCTCCCGAGAAAGGACAAAGTTGCAAATTTCCGCGTAAACCCGCATTTCCTCAAGGAATCACAGCAAAGGTGGTATCTGGTCGGCTTTCTCGAAGACGGCAGTATGCGCTGTTTTGAAATGGGAAGATTCCGGAGCCTGAAAATCACGAAGGACAGTTTTGTCAGGAACGAGTCGGTGGACATCCCCTCCCTTTTCAGGGACAGTTTCGGAATATGGAACAACCCTGGGGACCCGGTGGAAGAAATCATATTGAAATACGATGCGCTGGATGCCAGATTCATAAAGACCCTGCCCATACATTCCTCCCAAAAGACAATCGAGGAAACGGAGGATGGGATAATCATAAGTCTGCATCTGAGGATTACCAACGATTTCGTGATGGAACTGCTGTCCAGGAGCCGTTCAGTGGAAGTCATAGCCCCGAAGTACCTGAGAGAACGCCTGAACAGGATATATGCGGAGGCATTGGAACGGAACAGTATTTAAATGAGTTGCACCCTCCAAACAAGAACGATATGTTTGAATATAAGATATTACACTATGACGCACTCGGTCCCAAGACCGAGAAGGAATGGAACGAACTCGGCAAGAAAGGCTGGGAACTCGTATCATTGGTCCCGACGGGTCTGGAAATCAATGGGTCCACCCTCGGAAACGGCGGCTATGTCGATGGCGACATCGACGGACGCTTCTCGACACTGACCGCCGTTTTCAAGAAAGACCTCAGAGCCCGATTTTCTTGAAGAAGTCGTTGCCCTTGTCGTCCACGAGGATGAATGCCGGGAAGTCCTCGACGCGGATTTTCCAGATGGCTTCCATTCCAAGTTCAGGATACTCCACACATTCTATGCTCTTGATGTTGTTCTGGGCGAGGATTGCAGCAGGACCTCCGATGGAACCGAGGTAGAAACCGCCGTGTTTGCGGCAGGCATCGGTCACAGCCTGGCTTCTGTTGCCTTTGGCGAGCATAATCATACTGCCGCCGTGGTCCTGGAACTCATCCACATACGGGTCCATACGGCCTGCCGTGGTCGGTCCCATCGAGCCGCAAGGCATTCCGGCAGGAGTCTTTGCCGGACCAGCATAATAGATGGGATGGTCTTTCAGGTACTGAGGCATTTCCTCGCCTGCATCGAGACGTGCCTTGATTTTGGCGTGGGCTATGTCGCGTCCCACTATGATGGTGCCGTTCAGGCTCAGACGGGTGGAAACCGGGTATTTGCTGAGTTCGGCGCAGACTTCCGACATAGGGCGGTCGAGGTCGATTTTCACTGCATCGCCTTCGCCTGCCGCACGGAGTTCCTCTGGTATGAGTTCGTATGGCTTGTCATCGAGTTTCTCAATCCACACGCCGTCGGAATTGATCTTGGTCTTGATGTTGCGGTCTGCAGAGCAACTTACACCAAGTCCTATAGGGCAGCTCGCACCGTGGCGCGGAAGTCTTACGACCCTTATGTCGTGAGCCATATATTTGCCGCCGAACTGTGCTCCGAGACCTATTTTGTGTGCCTCTTCGAGCAGGAGTGCCTCGAGTTCCACGTCACGGAAAGCACGTCCGGTCTCGTCTCCGGAGGTTGGGAGGGAATCATAGTAGTGGGTTGAAGCCAACTTTACCGTGAGCAGGTTCTTCTCCGCCGAAGTGCCCCCTATTACGAATGCTATATGGTATGGAGGGCAGGCTGCGGTCCCGAGGCTTCTCATTTTCTCCACGAGGAAAGGGATGAGGGTGCCCGGGTTCTGAATCCTGGCTTTGGTCTCCTGGTAGAGATAGGTCTTGTTGGCAGAGCCGCCGCCCTTTGTCACACAGAGGAAGCGGTACTCGTCGCCCTGGGTGGCTTCAATGTCAATCTGGGCAGGGAGGTTGCACTTGGTGTTCACTTCGTTGTACATATCCAGCGGAGCGTTCTGGGAATAACGCAGATTCTCTTCGGTGTAGGTCTTGAATACTCCGAGGGAAATGGCTTCCTCGTCTTCAAATCCAGTCCATACCTGCTGACCCTTTTCGCCGTGCACTATCGCCGTACCGGTGTCCTGACAAAGAGGAAGCTTGCCTTTGGCTGCCACTTCCGCATTGCGCAGGAAAGTGAGTGCCACATACTTGTCGTTGGCAGAAGCCTCAGGGTCGCTGAGGATTTTCGCAACCTGTTCATTGTGGGAACGGCGCAAAAGGAAGCTGACATCGCGGAAAGCGGTGTTTGTCATAAGAGTGAGAGCCTCTGGAGTAACTTTCAAGATTTTCTTGCCTTCAAATTCCGAGGTGGAGACAAGTTTCTCAGACTCCGGGATTTTGTAGTATTCAGTCTTGTCTTCGCCAAGCTGAAACATCGGTGCGTATTTGAATTCCATATATCTTTTGTTATTTGTTTATACTGTTCTGGAGCACCTGGAGCAAGCGGTGAGCCACTGCAGGTGCTGGATCTATGAAGTTGATTTCAGTGATTGCCGCACCGTCCCTTGCCTGAAGCGGGTGTTCCTTCAGCAAGGCTGCTGCCACTTTGTGCAGGGCGGGGAGCAGAAAGGGGTAATGGGTGCAGCCCAGGACTATGGTGTCGGCACCCTCTTCTATCAGGGGACGGAGGCTGCGGTCTATTGTGGCGAGGGTCTGCGGGTCTGACAGGACGGGATGCCCGATAAGGTCGGGAATCCCGTCGATATACGATGGAGCGGGCTTGGCGGGGGATGCGGGAGGGAAAGTCATTCCCGGCTCCGACCGGGAATCCAAAGCACTGGACAGGAAGAGGCAGTCACGGTGACAATCGTCAGCAAGGTGGCTATGCTCCACAAGTTCCACGAATCCATAACCCACAGATTCCACAATCCTCACGTCTTCTGCAAATTTTTCTTTGATGTCGAGATATTTGCTGCCGTGGAGGGTCCCCGCAGTTGCAAGGACGCCCACTACTCCGGTGCGGGTAATCCGGGCAGCCGGCTTCACAGCAGGTTCCATTCCCACAAAAGGTACGGGATATTCCTTGCGCAGACTTGCAATGGCAGCAGATGTGGCTGTGTTGCAGGCGATTACTATGACATTGGCTCCCTGAGCCATCAAAATCTCAGTAATGGTCCTCGCCCGGTCGAGCACATATTCCGGGGTCTTTTCCCCATAGGGGCAATGGGCAGTGTCGGCATAATAGACAAAAGAGGCTGAAGGCAGGGACTTTTTCAATTCCTTGAGGACAGACAAGCCCCCGACACCGGAATCGAAGACCCCGATCACATAGTCTCTGGCAAATTCATTTTCCGACACTTCTGCCATATCCCGATCTTATTTCTTCTCCGGAGATCCAGGAGTTCCGGTCTCCGGCTGAGCCTCGGTTCCGGCATCCTGTGCCCCGGCGGCATCCTTGTCTTCCGCAGCCCCGACCGGTGCCCCGTCCCCTCCGGAACGATACTTGAAACGGCGTATCTTCTGGGTTGCAGTCTTCTCGAAAGGCTCCTTGACCACTTCCACGCCTGCCACCTTCGATGAACGGTTCACTTTCTTGTTCACAAAGTTCAGAATGGCCTGTTTGCGGGCTTCGAGCTTCTCGAAGAACTGGTCCTCGCTCTCCTGGTCCCAATCCAGCACGTTCTTGTTCAACTGCACCAAAGCCACGAGTTTGCCATCCCTTTCGACCACCAGGGACTCGTCCACCCCGTCAATGTCATTGATGACTTTCTCGATTTCCTCAGGATAGATATTTTCCCCGGAAGGTCCGAGGATCATATTGTTCAGGCGTCCCTTGATGCTGTAACGCCCTTTCTCATCCACACAGGCAAGGTCGTTGGTCTTGAACCATCCGTCTTCCGTGAACACGGACTTGGTGCGTTCCGGGTCACGATAGTAGCCGAGCATCACATTGTCGCCTTTCACGACGATTTCGCCCTCGCCGGTCTCAGGATTCACATTTATGATTTTCACGTCCACCCCGTATGCAGCTCCACCCGTGGTACCCACGTGGGTCTGTTTCACCCCCGCAGTGCAGATGAGAGGGGCACATTCTGTCATTCCATAGCCGATGGCATATTTGAAACGGGCTTTCTTGAGGAACTTCTCCACGACCGGATTGAGTTTCGCACCGCCAATCCCGAAGAATTTGATACGGCCTCCGAAAGTATTCTTCAGACGCATCCCCACGAACCAGTAGAGAACCCCAGCCATATGCCTGTGCATCCACTTGAGCACACGGCTCTTCTGGATGGTCGGAAGAATGCTCGACTTGTATATCTTCTCTATGATCAGCGGGACCGAGAGCATAATGGTGGGACGGACTTTCTTCATCGCCACCAGAAGCACGCTTGCCGTAGGGGGCTTCTGGAGATAGTAAACTTTCGCACCCACGTACATAGGATAGAGCACTCCGAGGCTCAGTTCGTAAGTGTGTGCCATAGGCAGGATGGAAAGCCATACGTCCTTTTCATTCGCTTTCTGGGTACGGCTGGCTATGATGATGTTGCTGCACAGGTTCCTGTGGCTCAGCATCACGCCCTTGGCATTGCCGGTGGTACCGGAGGTGTAGATGAGGGCTGCAAGGTCATCGGGCTGGGGGATGCAGGTCCTGCCGTCGCAGGTAAAAGCATCGTCGTCCCTGCTGATGACTGAGAAATCCTCTATGTCGATCACCAACTTGAGTTTCTTTGAAATCTCAGGGTTCAGTTTGGAAAGGAACCTCTTGTGGATGTAGATGGCCTTGCAGCCGGAATGGGTGAGGATGTTGGTGATTTCGTTTTCGGATGAGTCCGGCAGGATTGGGACAGCCACCCTGCCGAAAGCCACGAGGGAGAACATCGCCACGGTCCAGTTGGGGGTGTTTATGGACAGGATTGCCACACGGTCGCCTGCTCCTATGCCGTAGCGGCCCAGATAGCGTGACAGGTCATCGCACTTGTGTTTGAAACTCGCATAGGTGTATTTGAGGTCCGTGCCGAGCATCTCGGACATCGGGCGGTTTTCAAAGAAGGTCGTGCAATACTCGTACAGTTTGCCGAGAGTGTCCACGTACTTCTCCCTGAAACCGGACATTTTTTTATAAAATTTCATTTGGACTCGAGTTTGGCGGTTTCATTTTACAAAACCGCAGCTATACGAGTGCAAATATAGCACATTCTGTCCAATAAGCAAAGGGAGAAAGGCTCATCGGGAAATGCCCAAGACCCTGACCGGACCGAGAAGACCCGATGGAAGCAGGGCATCGTCCGGACCGTAGATCAGTCCATCCTCCGACTTCGGCAATGGAACTTTCATTCGAATGGACATTTGTTGAATAAGTTATTTTACATCAAATGGGATTCTGGTCCGTATATCCTCGGAAGATGCACCGATACATACGAAGAAACGGCCTTTCTCAAGTTTCCACCCGGAAATTCCAGGATCATAGAACTTCAGCATATCCGGGGTGATTTCAAAGCTGACTTTCCTGCTCTGACCGGGTTCAAGATAAATCTTCCTGAAGCCCTTGAGTTCCAAGACCGGACGTTCCACGGATGCTTGCTCATCGCTGATATAGAGCTGGACCACTTCCTTGCCGGGCATCTGACCGGTATTGGTTATCGTTGTCGTGACCGTAATCTTTCCGTTTTCAGACATTGACTTGCGGCTGGTTTTTGCTTCCGAATAGCTGAACCGGGTGTAACTCAAACCGTGTCCAAAAGCAAACAGAGGCTTCACGCCGGATTTCTGAGCCCAACGGTAGCCCACGAACACACCCTCCGAATAAGATACGGACAGGGCATTCGGGTCATAAGCCTCCAAAGCGTGTGCCCCATTGTCTTCCAGCCGTACCGGGAAAGTGAATGGAAGTTTTCCGGATGGATTTACCTTGCCGAACAGGACATCCGCAAGCGAATTTCCACCTTCTGAACCGCCATACCAGGCTTCAACGATGGACTTTACCTTGTCCACCCAAGGCATCGCCACCGCATTGCCGGATACCAACACCACGGCAATGTCCGGATTGACCTGGGCAAGTGCTTCAATCACGGCGTCCTGGTTGTAAGGAAGTCCAAGAGTCGTCCTGTCCCGTCCTTCACAGTCCTGGTTGTATGATTTGTTGAGTCCGCCCACAAAGATTACGATGTCGGCATCCCTGGCCTGTTCGCAGGCATCTGAGATGAGTTTTTCCGGAGTACGCGACTCTGAAAGGTCCTGCCCGGTGGATACTCCTCCGTAAGAACTGGAAATATCACCCACATAGCCTCTTTCATATACCACCTGGACACCCGGGGATGCAGCAGCCCGGATACCCTCAAGAGGGGTCGTTTCCCGCTGTGCCTTCAGGGATGCGGCACCTCCACCCACTGTCATCTTCTTCACGGCATTTTCACCGACAACGAGGATTTTCCTGACATTGGAGCATATCGGAAGCAGTTTGGCTTCGTTTTTCAGCAGGACAATACCTTCGTCCCCTATGGCACGTGCAGCGGCATAGTGTTCATCAGAACAGAAAGAGCCGAAAGGCTTGTCTCTGCGCATTGCAGTCCGGAATATCAGCCTGAGCACCCTGCGTACCTTGTCATCGAGTACATTTTCCGATGCCCTTCCGTCACGGAGCCTCTCAAGGTATGGATCAGCGAAATGATAATTGTCATAGGCATTTTTGACTCCGGAACGCATCCCGTCGGTCCAGGTGCCGAACTCCAGATCCAATCCATTGTTGATTGCCTGGTCCGTATCACGGCAGCCTCCCCAGTCTGAAATCACGACACCGTCAAAGCCCCAGTCACCTTTGAGGACGTCATTCAGCAGATACCGGTTATGGCACATATGCTGTCCTTTGTACAGGTTGTAAGCACCCATAACTGACCACGCTCCTCCCTCCTGAACCGCCGCTTTGAAAGCCGGCAGATAGATTTCATTGAGAGCCCTGTCATCAACAACGGCCTCGTATTCGGTACGATGTGCCTCCTGGTTGTTAAGGGCAAAATGCTTCACACAGGCGGCAACCCCGTTCTTCTGGACCTCCCGGACATAAGGGACGACCATCCGAGATGCAAGGAAAGGGTCTTCACCCATATATTCGAAATTCCTTCCATTGAGAGGTGTACGGTAAATGTTCACACCTGGGCCAAGCAACACATCCTTTTCACGGTAACGCGCCTCTTCTCCGATGGATTTGCCATAGAGTGCTGCCATTTCCTCGTTCCAGGTGGCCGCAAGGCAGGTAAGGGCCGGGAAAGCCACACAAGAATCATTTGTCCATCCAGCCTGTTCCCATTCATCCCAAAGTCCTTCTACACGAATTCCGTGAGGGCCGTCGGTACACCACAGTTCCGGGATTCCAAGACGTGGCACGCCTGCCGATGAGAATTTGCTCTGGGCGTGGAGGATCTTGACCTTCTCTTCCAGGGCCATACGTGACAGGGCATCTTCAACCCGCAGTTCAAGAGGCTGGCTATCATCAAGATAGATTAGTTCTGACGAATTGGGCGGACAGCACTTGTGGGGTAAGGATTGTCCAAGGACCCTAACCGGTCCGAGAAGTCCGGACGGAAGCAGGTCATCATCCGCGCCATAGAAACGCACAGGGGTGAAAGTGAGCCTTTCCGCTCCGGGCTGTTCGTCGCCAATCAGGCGGTTTACCCAGAGGTTCGTCACACGTATTTCAAGATTGTTCCCGCCCTCAGTTACCAAATTGCTTATGTCGCAGACAAACGGCTCACGCCACAGCACAGCAGCCTTTTCCCCATTGACATAGACCTCTGCCAGATT
>JBJEJT010000345.1:0-2068 GCA_051878255.1 Candidatus Cryptobacteroides sp.
GTTCCTGAACCACTCCGAACCTGTTCCAGCAAAGCACCTCCCCCTCATTCAACTCCTGCACATTGCTCAGCGAAAAATACCAGTCCTGATATTTCAGGCGTGTCTGGGGATTTCCGTCCATCCATCTGCGGGCTATTCTCATCTGTTCCCCACGTACGAGATTGCTCACCGGCAGTCCGACATCCTTGTTGAACCCGAGTTTGAATGAACTCGAGAAACGGTCCGTGCGCCCGGGATAGCCGATGACCATATTGAAATCCCCCTCCCTGTAGCCTTTGGTGGAGATCTTCAATTTCGCAGGAGAGTCCAGGGGTACATTCTCCGGGGAGTATTCCGCAGGCTCCCCCTCCGGGGAACAGTAGATGCGGTAGAGCGCAAAATCGCATTTGTGCTGGGGCCATTCCCAGTTGTCGGTGTCCCCGCCATAGGCTGCGATTCCAACAGGAGGCGCCGCAACCAGCCTGAGGTCGCCATATACCTTGTATAAGGCAAGATAGTACTTCTCTCCTGCCCACATAGAACTAAGCGAAGCCTCCAGTCCCGGATATTCCCCGCTGTATTTCTTCTCAAGAATATAACTCAACTTCCTTATTCCCAAGTCCTTCCCCTCCGCTGCGAACTCAGCCTTGACAGACTTTGCCTCTTCTGTCACGTCAATGACCTTCTTCAGGAAATAAGCCTTTTTCCCGGGAATGTGCCTTTCCTCCGAAGCCTCGAATGCCCAGAATCCGTCTTCCAGATAGTTGCATTCGTCGCTGCTCAGACCGTGTACATCTGCGAATGCACAGTGATGGTTGGTTATCAGCAGCCCCCTGTCGGAAATGAGGCTTCCCGTACAGCCGAAATCCAGCGACACCACGGCATCGCAAAGGCTGCTTCCGGGAGCATCCGCATCATAGATTTCCCCTGCCCGGAGTTTCAGTCCCCTTGCCCTCATATTCTTTTCCAGAGCCTTGTCGATGGCATTCACCATCCACATACCCTCGTCCGCATAGGCTGAAAGGGCACAGGTCAGAACGAGGGTCGCGAATGTCAGAAATCTTTTCATTTCAAATCGGTTTCGCCGGGAACATATTTGTGTACGCTGCCGCTGGTCTTGCTGAAATCCATCTTGGCGTCAATCTCCCTCACGTCGTCTTTGGAATAGGTGATGGTCCATTTGTCCATATTCAGCAGTTCCTTGACCTTCGTGGAGTTCATCGGCATCGCGAAGCGGATTTGTATCGACGGCACACATTCGCTGTTGAGACGGGTGTAGATTCCGATTATGCCCTCGTGCGAAGACAAGTGGTTGCTTACGAAAGGCATCGTGCGCTTTATTATAGGCTTCTCGTAGTTGTAGTCCGGGATTTCGTATATCCACTGGTCCTTGCCCTCATACTGTTCCACCCTCTGGCTGAATTCGGCAGTGAATGCGGAAGTGACCGAGAACATCCTGTGCAGATATTCCTTTACGCCCATCATCCCGTATCCCGGTTCCATCCCCACGAACTTGAAGTCCACCGGAGTGTCCTTGGTACCTCCCCCGTGAACCGGCATACTCAGCATCTTCATTTCCACAATCTCCCTGAACCAGTCCTCGCCGAGATCTTCCTCAGGGCTCATATACACCCTCACAATCATAGGGCAGGCAAACTCCGATTCGAGTCCGAAGACGCTCCTGCCGGTATTGCGCATCTGCAGCCCGAGATAGTTCAGGTCCACCCTGTCGTACATATTCTCGGTGCGTATGGTCACTATCTTGATTGAATCCAGTTTGTTGTGGTCCGGAGTCCAGATGCGGAACATAGACGGAGTGAATATGGCTTCGCGCAGACGTTCCTCATCGAGCATAGTCGTGTCTATCAGCACCTCTGCCTTGTGGTGGTGGACGTAGGTCTTGACTCCGTGTACGCCCGGAATGCCTTCCAACTTTGCCTTGAATGCCATTGAACTGCCGTAGCATTTGACTGAACGCAGACCTTCGAGTTTCACAGTGGCAAGCCTTTCCTCGGGCACCCCTTTCACTGTGGAGGTGGAATCAGCCTGCTCGATGCCCCATTTGAAATTGATGGTCGGGAGTTCGAAG
>JBJEJT010000346.1:0-8441 GCA_051878255.1 Candidatus Cryptobacteroides sp.
AAAACGTCGGCACTGCGCTGATAAAGCTGGCAGGACAGTTTCCCGTCTGCCACGTAGAACTGGAACAGCGTGTGGCAGGGCGGAAGTGCCATTTTTGAAACCTCTGCCACATTCCACGCCGAAACTATCATCCTCCTTGAGTCCGGATTCTTCCTGATCGTATCTATCACTTCCGACAACTGGTCTATGGTCTTGCCGTCCGGGGTGGGCCAACTGCGCCACTGGTGCCCATAGACAGGACCGAGGTCTCCGTTTTCATCCGCCCATTCGTCCCAGATGGACACCCCGTGGTCCTTGAGATATTTGATGTTGGTGTCCCCGGCTATGAACCACAGAAGTTCATAGATTATGGATTTCAGATGCACTTTCTTCGTAGTCAGAAGCGGGAAGCCCTCTGAAAGGTCGAAGCGCATCTGGTGACCGAAGATGCTCTGGGTGCCCACTCCCGTACGGTCGTGCTTCATCACGCCGGTCCCACGTATCAGTTTCAGAAGATTGAGATACTGTTCCATAACTATCTGACTGAAAATGCGAAGATTATGGCTTGTTCGTAAGTTTCCCCCGGACGCAGCACAGGTGACGGATAGTCTGCCTTGTTCGGGGCATCGGGGAAGTTCTGGCACTCTAAAGCCACACCCTCATAGTCCTCATAACTGCGTCCGCATTTGCCGACAGGACAGCCGGAGAGCCAGTTTCCGGTGTAAACCTGCACGCCCGGCTGGGTGGTATAGACTTTCAGACAGCGTCCCGACTCTTCGGACCAGAGTTCCGCGGCCTCCTGAATCTGCCCCGGCTCGCCACCGTCGATGACCCAGCAGTTGTCATAGCCCTTGCCGTATTTCAGGGCTGGGAAATCCGCCTTGATGTCCCTGCCTATCGCCTTGGCAACCACAAAGTCCATCGGCGTCCCGGCAACCGGTTCAGAATCGCCGACCGGGATGAGAGTTTCGTCTGTCGGCAGCCATTCGGAAGCGTTGAGCCTGAGAATATGGTTCAGCACCGTACCGGAGCCCTCGCCATCGAGATTGAAATAGGCGTGGTTGGTAAGGTTTACGGGCGTAGGTGCATCGGACTGGGCGGTAAGCGTGAGGCGAATCTCGTTTTCTTCGCTCCATTCGTACCTTGCAACAGCTTTCAATGCCCCAGGATAGCCCATTTCCCCGTCGGCGGAATCATAGAGGAATTCCACTCCCCCGTTTTCGATGCGGCTCTCCCACACCTGGTTCTGGAAGCCCTCGGGACCTCCGTGAAGATGGTTGGGACCGTTGTTTATCGGGAGAGAGTAAACTTTCCCGTCAAGTTCGAAACTGCCTTTTGCGATGCGGTTGGCATAGCGTCCCGGCACCTTTCCCGCACAGGGACCGTCGGCAAAATAACTTGCTGCCTCAGGATAGCCCAGGACCACGTCCGCGAGGACACCGTTCCTGTCGGGGACACAGGCTGAGACAAGCCCCGCCCCAACGCTGGAAACCTTGATGCAGGCTCCGGATTCATTTGTCAATGTGTAAAGGAAAATCTCCTTTCCGTCTTTGGATTTGCCCCAAAGTTCTTTGGTTACAGTTGCCATAGTATCTATATTTTAATAACCGAACACCGCAGCGAGCAGCTTTTCGGCAGTGGTATCTTTCAGCAGCACGGTTTTGTCCCTGCCAAGCAGATATAGCGACGGAATTGCCCTGACATTGTAGAGCAAATCATTGCGTATCACGAGATTGGGGTCATACACGTTATACCAGGATTCAGGATATTCACCCATATATCCGTACCATTCCCCAAGGTCCTCGTCGATATAGACATTCACCACTGCCAACTCCCCTGCCCCGATCATTTCCTCCATTTCCGGACGGGATTTGATTGCATCGATGATTTCCTTGCAGGCGTGGCAGCCGGGATTCGAGAAAAACAGTATCGTGGTCTCGGCTTTCACCCCATAGAGATGCCCTGTGTTGCCGTTGCGGTCGGAAAAATAGAAATCGGATGCCCTGGTACCTGTCTGATTCAGTCCACAGCGGCGGACGGTTTCGGAAAAGCCCTGTTTCTGTTCATCGGTGTACGCATCAGAGGCAAGCTTTGCCTGCACAAAACTCTGGTAGATGTCCTCGTTGCGCACAGGGGAATTGGGGTCATAGAGATAATTGTCCACCAGGGAGACCAGGGTCTCGAAAACATTGGATGAGGAATCCTCCCTCTCACAGGCTTCAGCCCTGTGGAAAAGCCTTGCAGCCGCCTTGCGGGATGTCTGTAGAGGCAGATTGTCCAAAAGGTAGCACCAGGATGAGACAGCCTGTTCCACCTCCCCCCTGGCCACGGAAACGACTGTCACCGAATCACAAAGCCCTTTCCGGGACGTATCGGTCAATTTGTCGAAATAGTGCAGCGCGGCATATTCCATAGCCTCGTCCCTGTCCTCTATCATAGCAGGCACCTGTACCTGCGGAAACGGCTGCATCCCAACCATATCGGACTGCCTTGCAGCCTGTCTTCCCCCGCATCCTGCAACCAGGATTGCTGCCGCTACATATATGAGTTTTCTCGTCATTCTTTTACGCATCAACAGGATGCTGTCCGGGAATCCTCGAGAGACAACCATCCCCAATTGCCAATTAACACAAAGCCTACAAATTTATAAACAGTTCAGTAGCATATCAAGAAAAACAGGTTTTTATTTTATCTTTGCAAGTTGTTTAGGGAGAAAACTCCCGACTTTTGGAAGAAAAGATGAGAGCTAATTGGAAAAAAATCACCCTGATTGTCCTGCTGTCACTGGTGCAGTTGGGAGCGAGTGCGCAATTCTACTCTGTGGGCGACGACAGGTTCAGCAGGTGGTACAGCATAGAGTCGGAAAACTACAAGGTCATCTATCCGCGTGGACTTGACTCCCTGGCACGTGAATATGCCCGCGAACT
This sequence comes from Candidatus Cryptobacteroides sp., assembly GCA_051878255.1. Taxonomy (GTDB): domain Bacteria; phylum Bacteroidota; class Bacteroidia; order Bacteroidales; family UBA932; genus Cryptobacteroides. Next base: position 2,907 of record JBJEJT010000346.1, read on the forward strand.
CGAGAGATTCCGCAGACCTGTCGGCATCACTTCGGGCTATCTCCCCGGAGAGAAGATAAGGGGAAAGATGCCGGTGGTGCTCCATTCCCAGAATGCCGTCTCAAACGGTTCGGTGGCGTGGGCACCGAAAAGGATGGACGCTTTCACGATACCCCAGGTTTACGGCTCGGAAGCCCATCCCTGGATTACCCAACTGGCAGTCCACGAATCCCGCCACATCAGCCAGATGCAGTTCGGACTGGACAGCACACAGGGGGTGATAGGGTGGTTCCTCGGAGAGATGTGGAACGGGCTCACCGCAGCCATCTACACGGAATCCTCTTTCCTTGAAGGGGACGCCGTGATTGCGGAAACGGAACTCACCCGCTCGGGAAGGGGTCGCAAGGCGGATTTCCTCAACTATTATATGGTTGCTTTTGATCAGGGAGACCTGAGGGACTGGGACCAGTGGAGATTCGGCTCACAGAAGAACTACACTCCTGACTGGTACGCCCTGGGCTATCTGACCTACGGAGGAATGCGGTGGCTCTACGACAGGGACGACTACACCGACGAATACCTGCATTACGCTGCCAAACATTTCTTCCGCTTCGACGTGAGGGATGTGATTGCCAAGCACACCACAGGCAAAGATTTGGTACATTCTTTCCCTGCCATAAGGGACAGCGTCACAGCCGTATGGCAAAAGGACGCGGAAGTCAGAAGACCTTATATGCCTATGGAACGCATAACCGCGGAACCCAGAAAAACTGCCGACTATGAGAATTTTACCATAATCGGGAACTCTCTTTACAGTATCAAGCACGGATTCAACGACAATTACAAACTGGTCAGCATCGACCTCGGAGGAAAATCAGGGACAAAGCCACAGGAAAAATTCCCCGAAAAGTTCGTGAGTTATTTCAACGGCAACAGCGGACAACTCTATGCCTCCCCTGACGGCGAAAGACTTTATTGGAGCGAAGCCATTCCGGATGCCCGTTGGACTGTGAGATATACCTCGAACATAAGGTATTCCCAAAAGGACAGCCGGGCGAAGAAAACTCTCAAACGAGGGGAATGGGATTATAACCCTATCCCCTCCCCTGACGGGAAACGCATTGCCGGAGTGGGCGTGAAGCCGGAGGGAGGATGTATGCTCAACATTCTGGATTCAGGAGACGGCAGTTTGCTGCAATGCCTGGACGCACCGGACACGCTGCAACTGGTGGACCTTGCGTGGATGGGAGAAAACCTTGTCTGTGCGACTGCCATCTCGAAAAACGGTTTCGGCATCTACTCAATCGCTCCTGAAAACGGGAGATGGACCATACTTCTGCCGCCCACGCCGGTACAGATGAAAGACTTGCAGAGCGACGGGGAAAAATTGCTCTTTACCTCCGACCGTACCGGAGTGAACGAACTCTACAGCCTCTCCACCGGGGACGGGTCCATACGCCAGCTTACCTCGACCCGCTACGGTGCCAGCGACTATGTCTTCGACAGCGACCACGCTTTCCTCTACTATTCTTCTATGACCCGGAAAGGCAAGATGATATACAGGACAGCCAGTGAAGACCTCTTCGACAGGGAAGTGGACTGGAACGACCGGTATGCCTGGCCCATTGCCGACAAACTCAGCGAACAGGCACGGCGGCGTGCGGAAAAAATTTACGGGGACGGTAGTTTCATAGAAAGTGAAAGCACGAGGGCGGACACGATGCAACTGTCCGTGCCGAAACGCTACCACAAGTTCCCCCAGATGTTCAGGGTACATTCCTGGGCGCCAATCTATGCCAACCTGCCTGCCCTGATGAACGGAGACTTTGGAGACAACATCTTCGACAATATAAAACTCGGTGCTACCGCCGTGATACAGAATCAGCTGGGTACGTTCTCAGGCATAGCCGGCTATTCCGTCCATCCCGACCCCTATGATAAAAAGCATTGGAGGAACGGTCTGCATCTGAACCTCAAATACAGCGGACTTTACCCGGTTTTCGAGTTCAATCTGGACTTCAACGACAGGGCGGCGAGACAGGGACAGGTTTCCGCATATCAGACGCAATCGAGCCAATATATGGTCCGATACACCGAAAGACAGGATTCCTCGGTACCTTACGTAACGGGCAGCCTCAGCGCATACATCCCTTTCAGGTTTTCCTCAGGCGGATGGTCCCGAGGGCTTACCCCACGCATCACATACACACTCAGCAACGACTGGAGAGATGCCAACGCATATATCTTCAATCTCCATACGATTCAGAATAAGGAACATAAGGAGGTTGTAGCCAATATAGAGGACGGAACAAAACTTTACCGCTTTGACGGGAAGATGTCATCCTTGAAGAATCTTCCATCCCAGAATCTCAGGGCAAGCCTGAGTTATTACAGTCTTCTCCCTACAACCCATTCCGCAATCTATCCGCGCTGGGGAGGCGGGCTTCAGGCAGGAGTGAACATACCCCTCGGTATGACCCACTGGTTCTCCCCGTCAGCTTTCGCATACGGCTATGCCTATCTGCCGGGCGTGGTGCCGGAGCAGGGGCTCAAACTAACGGGGATGTGGCAGGGAAAAATCCCGAGCATAGAAAAGAAAGCCCTCTACGACAGTGCCCCATTCCGCACCACCGTAGTGGACGTGCTTCCGAGAGGACTTCAGGATGCCTCCCTGCGCAGCGCCCTTACCAACCGCACGGACAACCTCTACAAAATTTCGGCAGACTACTCCATCCCGATTTATGTCGGCGACCGTTCCCTGCTTGCAAGCTGCATCTACATCAGGAGATTGCAGTTCATCCCCCATATAGACCTCACACTTTTCAACAGGGCTGAAATGTCTTCATCCCTCAGGGGTCCCGGCTGCCTGATGACCTACGGATTCGACCTTGCAGTTGATTTGCAGTGCATACTCTGGCTGCTAATCCCTTGCAGCATAGGCATAAGCGTCAATTTCAACGGCGCACCAGGCTGGAACGGACTCGCGGACCTGGGGAATCAACTGGGAATAGGCAACATTCCCAAATTCTACATTGGTCCCGTCATCAGTTTCGATATGTTCTAAACTTACCCACTATGTCAATACAGGCACAGGCAAACGCCGTCTGTCCAAAATGCGGACAAACACATACCATCCACATCTACAAGAGCATCAACACGGCAGAGAATCCCGAATTGAAAGCCAGGGTGCGTGACGGGTCGCTGTTCCTGTGGGAATGTCCCCACTGCGGCACCGTGAACCTCGCCAGGTACGAAGTACTCTACCACGACCCGGAGCGCAGACTGATGTTCTGGATGGTTCCGACGGGAGATTTTTCCCAGTCGCAGATGGCTGCCATCACCAACCACACCAAGGCTATGGGAGAGTACAGGCTGCGCCTTGTGAAAGATATGGGCGAGTTGATGGAAAAAGTGCTGATAGATGAGGCAGGGCTGGACGATGCCGTAATTGAATTATGCAAATGGGTGACCCTGAACGAATTGAAACAGAAAGACGACAATTTTTCCGCCACGCTCCGCTTCTACCGTCTGGAAGGGAATGGAGAAGACCGCGACATAGTTTTCTCTTTCGCTAAGGGAGACAGTATGGTCGGGATGAAAGTGGGGTGGAATGTCTATCAGGACTGTGAAGGCATATTGACAAGAAACCCCGGCATCCTTCCGGGCCAGGGTTTCATTCACATAGATGCCGACTGGGTCAGTTCCTGCATCAGATAGCCTCACTGGAACAGGCACTATTCAAGCCTGCGTGCTCCGTCGCTGATGACAACGTCGATTACAATCGGCTCGTGACCGTATTTCTCAGCGAACTTGGCTTTTGCTGCAGCGATGAATGAGTCGTAAAGTTCAGTCTTGACGAGGTTGATTGTGCAGCCTCCGAAGCCTCCGCCCATAATTCGGGAACCCGAAACTCCACATTCCTTTGCTATGGTTGCCAGGAAGTCGAGTTCCTCGCAAGACACTTCATAGTCTTTCGACATACCCCAATGGGTTTCATACATCCTTGCACCCACAGTCTCATAGTCTCCTGCCTTGAGTGCGTCACACACGTCCAGCACCCTCTTTTCTTCGCCGATGACATAGCGTGCCCTCTTGTAATCCTCTTCTGAAATCTGGTCCTTTATGGCGTCCAACTGCTCCATAGTGGCTCCCCTGAGAAATTCCTGACCCAGTACCTTTGCCACTCTCTCGCAGGATGCACGACGGTCATTGTAAGGGGAACCCACAAGTTCGTGTTTAACGCAGGAGTTGAGAAGAACAAGCTTGTAACCGTGCTCCGTAGGGTCAAACGGGAAGTATTCAAATTCCATAGAACGGCAGTCAAGTCTCATCAGATGCCCTTTCTTGCCGAACACGGATGCGAACTGGTCCATAATTCCGCAGTTCACGCCACAGTAGTTGTGCTCGGTGCTCTGACCTATCCTTGCCAATTCGAATTTGTCTATGCCATTGCCGAAAAGTTCGTTGAGGGCAAAGGCGAAGGTGCTTTCAAGGGCAGCGGAAGATGACATACCTGCTCCGAGAGGGACATCTCCCGAGAAGACGGTGTCGAAACCTCCCACTTTGCCGCCTCGTTTTTCCGTCTCACGGCATACTCCGAAAATATACCTTGCCCAAGACTGTGCCGGAGCGTCTTCTTCCTTGAGTCCGAATTCGCAGAACTCGTCGAGGTCCAATGCGAATGCCCTGACCTTGTCGGTGCCGTTAAGTCTGATTTGGGCTACCATCCCCTTGTCGATGGCACCTGGGAAAACAAAACCTCCGTTATAGTCGGTATGTTCCCCGATAAGATTGATCCTGCCCGCAGATGCGAACCATTCGCCCTCTCCTCCGAAGAGTGTTGCGAATTTTTTGCTGATTGCCTGTTTGTCCATTGTTTGATATTTTTAGTGTTTCATTATATGCAGATTGACTTTGCCATATCCTGCCAAAGTTAATAATTTTTTGAATATATCATCGGGAAAGATTCATTAATATGGGCAAATGGTCGCTTACTCCCCCGATATATCTTGGTCCGGAGTAAGTTCGGAAAGGTTTGTACCCGGTGTGGGCATTGTCCCGGACCAAAAGAAACGGCGGTTCCAGGATTTTCATCGAATTTTTCCCCGCATAGTCGGACGAGAGCAGGAAATGGTCTATGAGTTCCCACCTTCCCCGATATTTTATGGTGCCTGAACCCTGTGTATGAAGCGGGATGGCGAGGTTTTCCATAACACCGTCCAGTACAGAGAATTGATGGGCATCCGGGAAGTCGTTGAAATCGCCCATACTCAGCACTGGTCCGGTGTGAGTCTGCACCAGAGAGTCGCAGATGTGTGCCATACGGGACATCACAGCATTTCTTCTGTTTTCGGATGCCTTTGCCCCTCCGAATTTGGACGGATGATGGTTCACTATGACGTGCAGTAGCATCCCCCTGTGGTCCCTGAATGTCGCAACCAGCATATTCCTGGTCTGAAGCGGCTGTCCCCTGCCGTCTGTCACAGTGACGCTCCCCGATTCCACGAGTTCCAGGGAATCCCTGCGGTAGATGAGTGCCACGTCTATGCCTCTGCG
>JBJEJT010000347.1:0-8419 GCA_051878255.1 Candidatus Cryptobacteroides sp.
GTCTATGTGCCATTCTCATACAACATACTCAAACAACCGGACGGCTATGTGATGCCTGCCGATGTATCCATCAAGGTGGACAGCCAGACCGGTGAGGTTTACATAAGGGGGTCGGAAGCGGACTTCTGGACCCCGATGGAGGTGAAAGTGACTGACCGCACCTTCGTAAAGTCACTGCAGCAGAACAACGGAGCAGACATCAGGAGGGCTGGGTTGGAAATGACGGTGGACTTCCCGGAAATCAGACCCATACGCACTACTTTCCGGCTGGATGCGTCCTACACCTGGACCGGCTACATCAACGACCAGCTTTCCTATTACTACCTCAGCGGCAGGTCCCACACAAAACTGCCCGACAGGTCCTACCAATATGTGGGCATCTACGCAAACGGGGGCAGCAGCACATCGGTGGCAAACGGCAAGACCACCCACTCGCTCGATGCGAACCTGACCGCGATAACCCATATACCACAGGTCAGGCTCATCATCACGTGCAGGCTTGAGATGGCACTTCTGCGCCGCAGCCGCAACCTTTCGGAATACAACGGACAGACTTATGCATATACCTGCAGCGACACCGGAACCGACCCGACAGGAGGCAACATCTACGATGGCAACAGTTACACCGCAATTCGTCCCGTAGCGTATATGGACCTTGACGGGACCGTACATCCGTTTACCGATGCAGAAGCCGCAGACCCCGATTTCCAGAGCCTCATCCTGAAATCCGCCAATGCCTACACCTTCGCCCAGGACGGCTACGGTCCATATCTCAGCGCAAACATCAGCGTCACAAAGGAAATAGGAGACCACGTCTCTGTTTCATTCTTCGCAAACAACTTCACAAATTCGAGAATGGCAGTGAAATCAATGGCGACAGGCGTCAGCGCCATCTTCACCCCGTCATTCTACTACGGACTCACCTGCCGTTTGAAATTCTGAAAGTTATGATGAAAAAGTTCACATATATAGCCCTGACACTGATTGTCACGTCATCCTGCCTGAATCTGGACAAGTTCAATCCCTATTCAGGGGACACTCACAATATGAAAGTCTGCCTCAGTCTTGCGGACGGTACGGTTGCAGACGGAGCCTCGGTAACCGTGGAGGACATTATGAACGGCAACCGCTTCGCCTCGACCTCCGGCGCTGACGGGTCAGCCTCTTTCCAGCTTACAAACGGGCTTTACCGCATCTCGGCGAACTTCACATTCAGGGAAAGGCTCTATAACGGAACCCTTGACCGCGTACTGCTCTCCGGAGAGGATGACACCAGGAACCTCACACTTGAAAAAGTGATGCTCAACGACCTGGTAATCAAGGAAATATATTGTGGAGGCTGCAAGAAACTCCCGCAGGAGGGAGACTACCAGTATGACAAATACATCATCCTCCACAACAATTCCACAAAGGATCTCTATCTGGACGGGGTCTGCCTGGGGATGTACTCTCCATACAACTCCAATGCAAACAATCCCTGGATAAGCAGGGATTCCCTGGGCAACACCGTATATAGGGATTTCGTTCCGGCAGCCGATGCCATCTGGCAGTTCCCCGGCGATGGGAAAACATTCCCACTCGCTCCTGGAAAGGATGCCGTAATCGCAATCAACGGAGCCATAGACCACAGTGCGCAATACCCTCTGTCGGTCAATCTCAACAATGAAGACTATTTTGTCTGCTACAACGCCACCTATTTTCCCAACACCTCCTACCATCCGGCTCCGGGAGACAGGATACGTCAGGACCACATACTCAACGTGGTTGTGAAAACCGGAATCAGCAACGCCTATCCTCTTTCCATCAATTCTCCGGCTGTCGTCATTTTCAAGACAGAGGGTATGACTGCCCAGGAGTTCACCCAACTTCCCGGCAGCATCCAGAACATACCCGGCTCAACCACACTGAAAGTTACCTGCGTCCCGCTGGAATGGGTCCTTGATGCCGTGGAGGTGTTCAACGGGACTACATCCAACAACACGAAGAGGGTTGCCCCGATGCTGGATGCCGGGTATGTCAGCCTTGAAGGCTCCTATATGGGACATTCCCTGGTCAGGAAAACCGATGCGGAAAAAACGGAGGAATATGGTTTTGAAGTGCTGAAAGACACCAACAATTCGTCGGAGGATTTCTATGAATCTGCCACGGCACTGCTCCACGACGCCGGGGAGGGCGCAACCAATGAATAGGAGACTGCTCATAACTTCCCTCGTGATGGTTTGCGGGATTGCAAATGCCCAGAACCATATCCGGGACTTTGAAATGGTACGCGAAAGGAATCTCTGGAACCGTGGGGACAATGTCACGGGCATAGCACAGGACAGCACAAGTGTTTCCTATGCGGAGATTTACGCCTCAGGCAAATCCGGGGGCTTCCACAGATATGGAGATGCGTCCTCATTCTGGAGGGCAGGTGCCGTGGCAGAGTCCATACGGCACATCGGCAAGATATCCTATACCGGCAAATTCGCATTCGAGCAATGGCAGGGTAACGATATGTACGGCTCTATGTTCATTCAGCCGGGTTTCTACCCCATAGATGTGCTTGAGTTCACTCCGGGCGTGAAATCATTGCAGAAATATGTCGTGGACGGAGGACTTTCCTACAATCCGGACGAGTGCTGGAGAGTGGGGGTGGCAGTGGATTTCAATGCTATGAACCTCGCCAAGCGCAAAGACCTCAGGCACACCAACTACAGGTTGGACGTAAACGTAAGACCTGCCTTTATGTGGCACAGAGGCGACTTGGCTGTGGGGATGTCCGCAATTTTGGGGAAGAACAGCGAGACAGTGAACGCCGAAGTTGTGGGTACGGTTGAATCCACCTACTACGCTTTCATAGACAAGGGACTGATGTACGGAAGCTATGAGGGATGGGAAGGCAGCGGAGTGCATCTGAGCGAGGCTGGAGTGAACGGCTTGCCGCTGATGGAAGTCTATGGTGGAGCAGCTGTGCAGATGTCCTGGAAAGGATTGTTTGCCCAGTTGGGCTATGAGAGAAGTCGTGGAAAGGCTGGAGAAAAAGACTTCATCTGGTACGATTTCCCTGCCGACAAGGTTTACGGTAACGTGTCAGGGAAGATTCAAGGCAGACAGGGAGAGCATTTCCTTCGTCTGGAATTCAGCGACAGGCTCCTGAGGAACACCGAGTTCATATTGGAGAAAAAGTCGGAGAACGGTGTGACGGTGGTGGTGCAGCAGGCAGCCAATGTCATCCTCCGGAAAAATGAACTGAAACTGCATCCGGAATATGAATACAGGAGCAATTTCTGGGAAATCAGATGGACGGCAGACGCTTCCTGGCAGCGCGGCGTTGCCTCCCAATTGTATCCCTATGCCACCCAACAGGATATAGTGGTTGCAGAGTCCGACATCAGGGCAGTGGTTCATCCGTGGATTTTCGATGTCGGGGCAGAAGTCCGGGGAGGAAAGGGGATATTGAGAGAAAAGAGCCGTTTCATCGGAGGCGGGGATGGTACCTGCCCGGACAGGGTCACTGAACAATATGACTGGACGGCTGCATATATCAGGACACCGTGGATGGGCGGAAGCATCTTCTTCAAGTGCAGGTTCTGGAAAGGAATGTATGTGAAAGCCGAAGCCGGAGCAGATTGCGCATTGAGAAAAACCTTGCCATTCGGTCATCTCAGATGGGGCGGAAGCGTAGGACTTGGATATTTGTTTTAATTGTATGATATGTTATGAAAAGATTTTATGTATTTGGAGCGACACTGCTCGCTTTGGCTGCTTGCCAGAAGACGGGGACTGAGGCCATCACCCCTGCCGGAAGCACTTTGAAAGTGGAACCGGTCATCACGAGAGCCACAGAGGTCAATTTCGAGAGCGGAGACAATATCGGACTTACAGTAATCAAAACCAATGATACGGAAGATTATGCCACCAATGCGAAGTTGAGTTTTGCTGATGGGGCATTTGCCGGAGATATCACCTGGTACGAGGATGTATATTCCACTTCAGGACTCTATGCTTACTATCCTTATGCCGAAGAGATGCCGTCCACGGTTTCAGTAGGCTCAGACCAGACTGGGGGCATTGCACAATATGACTTTATGACGGCGGTCAAGGAAGGCGTCCTTCCGGTTCTCTCCCCTGTGACTATGGTGTTCAAACACGCCCTGACAAAGATAGTCGTCAATGTGGACAACCAGACCAGTGCAAAAATCGTGAAGGTCACACTCCAGAACACAGTGCCAAGCGGCTACTATGACTTCAGAACGGGCACGGTCACGGTGGCAGATGCCGAAGCTGAAGAGATCTCGGCAGCAGAGGTCGGGGAAGGCAAATATGCCGCTATCGTCATCCCTCAGACCGCGGCGATGAAAGTTGCTGTGACATTCAACAATGCAAAGATTGTGAGCCAGCCACTTGCATCGATGGCTATGGCTATGGGAGGACAATACACCGTGGACGTTCGCGTCACAGAGGACAATATGAGTGTGAAGGCTACTGGTGAAATCCAGAACTGGACTGACGAGGGTAACATCCCACTCGCCGGAGACAGTGATGTTGAAGACAAGCCTGTTACTTTCGAGGAGTTTGATGGATATTTCGTTTATGACGACGTACGTTACAACACCATCACCTTATCGAATGGTCAAACCTGGATGGCTGAACCGCTTCGCTTTATTCCGAGGGGGATGATGCCATCTTCTGATCCGGCTGACGGAAGCGGATTATGGTATCCATATACTCTTACCGTAACATTTGACGATGAAGAAAATCCTACGAAGGCAACCAACGTAGCCAATGCCGCGACAGACGATGAGACAGTGGCTGAGAAAGGTTACCTGTATTCTGCAAACGTCTATCTTGGCAATGTCACTTATGGTGAAGACAATTTCACTTCTTTCGAAGGTGTGCAGGGAATTTGTCCTGATGGCTGGCACATTCCTACCAAAAGTGAATTCGTGGCACTTTTCGGATTTGCTCAGAGTGGTTCGGGAGTTGTTGCAGTGACTGATACAGAAGCTCCACTTTATGATGCAAGCTACGAGGGAGGACTGGTTCCAAAAGCTATTGAACTCGGTTGGGATCCTGTATTCTCAGGCTCAGTCATTTCAGGCAAGTATAATACTTCAGCCATTACGCAACTTAACTCCACTGCAAGTTCTTTATTCAATCAGCCTTCACTTACTTATTTCGCAGGTTCCACAGGTTATTCAAAGACCCAGGTCTGGGCAGGAATGACCACATTCACCTTAGCAAAATATCCTAATGGCCGTATGCACACTGCGTTCAGTTCTGTAACCAACGGAGTACAGGTACGATGCATCAAGAATGCTGAATGACCTCCATTGAACATTTGCGCCCGGAACCGGTATTTCCCGATTCCGGGCGTTTTTCTTTCTCCTTTGATCCGACCTTGTGACGGGCACTGCTGTCCTTGCACAGTCAGTCGTAACCTCGGCAAGCGGGCATCACAGTCCGCACACCCAGGTAACAAGGAAAGGCACACAGAAATCCGTGAGGAAGCCACTCACAAGAACGGCAGGAAGAATCCACTCCCCTGATGTGCGCACCAGGACCGGAAGGCAGACATCGGCTGCGGTGGCGCCTGCAGCCGCAACGGGAGCGTAAGGACCGGCAATCCTGCAGAAAAATGGTGCTGCCACCAAGACAGTCACTTCACGCAGGATATTAGACAGCAGTGCGATGGCAGCCAACTGCCCTGCCAACTCTGCCCCATACACAGGCTCCCTGAGATTGCCAAGCAGCACGGAAGACAATGAATAATACCCCATTCCGCTGCCGGCAGCCACATAGTCCTGGATTTTCCACAACTGCTCCCCTCCCGCATTTGCCAACAAAGCCCCAAGAGCGCAGAACAAGATGGTCCCGGCAATGGAACACAAGGGCAGCAGCACGATGGATGGACGTATATTCTTCAGCAAGGATGGGAGTTGGGGATTGCTGCCCATATTCACTCCGGCGACAAACAGCAGGAAATAGAGTGAAAGCATAGGCAAATCCAGGGTAGAGTTTGAGATTGCGGGAAAAATGTCGAAATAACCTGCCACACAGCCTGCCCCGAGGCTCAGCACCGTGAACAATGAACCTGACAAGGAACCCCAGAGCGATAAGTTGCTTTCCGGAGATTTCAGAGAAGCCTGCACATCCTGCCTGCCGCTGTCCGGAGCGTCAGGCAGGAGTCCTGTGCGCCAGAGGACCCAAGCCGCAAACACACTGCCTGCCACACCGCATACGCATACCAGCAGGGCAGTCGCACCTATGCCCGGGACAGTTGCCACGAGTTCCCTGTCCATCCCCAACTGATAGCCCATTATCGCCAGCATCAGATATATGCTCAACGACAGGAGTTTCCCCGCACAGCTATGCAAAGGCGGCAGGGGCTTCTTCAGGACAGCCCCGGGAATGAAACCGGCAATCAGACCTGCCCCGAGAGTCAGGAACAATTCAAGCATTATCCGGAATTTTGGCTACTCTACATACAGCAGCAGTCCCTTGAGGTACTCCCCCTCCGGATGATAGATATTGACGGAATGGTCCGCAGGCTGGTTCAGACGGTCGAGGATGCGCACACTCCTGCCGGTCTGGGCTGCAGCCGAAAAAACCGCGAGGGCAAAAGCCTCCTTATCAACGACCTGGGAACAACTGTATGTGAACACAAGTCCTCCGGGAGCGACCTTGGAGATTGCCGCGGCGTTGAGCCTCTGGTATGCCCTCAGGGCGTTGTCCCTCACACCTCGATGCTTTGCAAATGCCGGCGGATCCACGATGATGAGGTCATATTTTCCCTCCGGGACGCTTTTCAGATAATCTATGGCATCGCAGCACATACCGTGATGCTGTGCCTGCGGAGAGCCCGTCGTAAATCCGTTCAGGAGCATATTCTTTTCCACCATAGCCATAGCCCTCGAGGAACTGTCCACAGAATCCACGTGGAGGGCACCGCCTGCAAGGGCATAGACAGAAAAGCCGCCTGTGTAGCAGAAAAGGTTGAGTACATTGCGTCCTGCGGCATATCTCCCCACAAGTTCACGGTTCTCCCTCTGGTCGAGGAAAAAACCGGTCTTCTGCCCCTCGGTCCAGTTCACAAGGAACTTGTGACCGTGTTCGTGTACCAGCTGGTCGTCATCATTGAAGTCCGGACGCCGGTACATATATCCGTCCACGAGGTCCAGTCCTGCCTTGAAAGGGGCAGTGCCCGAACTCTTGTCATAGACAGCCTTCAATGAGTCCCCATAGACTTCCACAAGTGCGGAACAAATCTGTTTTCTCTGACGGAACATCCCCACTGAATGTGCCTGCATCACACATACCCCGTTGTACCAGTCAATTATCAGCCCCGGGAGATTGTCCCCCTCGCCGTGTACAAGACGATAGCAGTCCGTATCCGGAGAATCGACAAGCCTGGCAGCCACCCTGACCTGCAAAGCCCTCCTTATCATAGTCTCCCAGAAATCGGGAGCAAGCACATCCGAGTCGAAACTCAGAATCCTCACTGCAATCGAGCCCACCTGCCAATGGCCGCAGGCGAGGAACGAGCCATCCGCAGCATAGACTGCCACCAGGTCCCCCTCATCGGGAGTCCCCTGTACGTTTGCGATTGAACCTGAAAACACCCACGGATGGAAGCGGCGCAATGACTCGTCGCGTCCCTTTCTCAAAAAAACCTTTACCATAAATTATTCCGCACCGGGAGAGACCGTCACCTCAGGCACCGGCTTCATCTCGGTTTTCATTAACTTGAGATACATTTCGCGGCAGATCCAGGCATCGGTCGCCGCATATTTCTGCTGCTGCTCGGACAAGGACTCCGCCTCCCAGTTGGAAAGCTGCTGGGCTTTGGAAATCTTCACTTCCATAATGATTGCAGCCATCTTCTTCACACTCTTGTCCCTGATGCCCCAGTCGGAAACTATGTGCTGGAGATCCACGAAAGACTGGGGATAGAAACGGCGGTAACGCTGCAGACCGCGTATGTCGTCAGTTGTTGCAGCCCCCACCTTGACTATGGACGGATTGGAGAGGATATTGCAGAGCGCCCGGTGCATCCCGGTCGATTTGATCCGGAACAGGAACGCTCTCGTGGGTCCGGAAAGCTGCAGCAAAGCCACGCCGGACTGAGGTGCGTGGGGCGTGAAACAAGGCTTGGTCTCAGTATCGAAACCCAGCACTTTCTGTCTCTTGAGATAGCGTACTGCGGAACGGAACTCATCCCCCAGACTGTCAATCACAACTATCTCCCCCGGGAACACACCCACCGGAAGAGTCTCGATGACCTCCGGCAATATCCTTTCTATGAAATTATTCTTCTGCACTTTCAATCCTTTTCTCCGGTCAGCCTATAGATATTGAGCAACACAGGTATGGACAACTGCTCTATCCTGCCATATTCCGTTTCAGGCATATAGAGTCTGCTCATCGAGACTGTCCT
>JBJEJT010000348.1:0-2047 GCA_051878255.1 Candidatus Cryptobacteroides sp.
CTCCTCGACAAAATCCTCACAACCGATAGGTTGCTGCGGTAATTTTAACAGCCTTCATTTCGGAGGCTGTTTTTTTTGTTTCGAAAGTTTTCCAATGAACTGGAAACCTTGCGAAGCCTGGGTCAATGAATAAATCGCTTGACGGTTTTCCTCTGAAATTTCTGATGGAAAAAGAAAAACTGATGAAAACAGAAAAAAATCGACATCACTTTTTAATCAATCGGCTTTTCAGGGACTTTTTGTATATATGTTTGTGATTCGGTTTTAAGTCCAATGTTAAATTTCAAATCCAATGGAATCGAATCAGAAAACAGTTTCAGAAAAGAAGTACGTCAGCCTTCTAATCGACGTCGCGTTCAAAATCATCTACGGAGACAAAGCCAACAAATCACTGCTCATTGACCTGCTGAATGTCATCCTGCCTGAGGAAGCCCAGGTAAGCGACATCACCGAATACTGTGACAGGGAACTTCTAAGGGACACGATTTTCTCAAAGGGGACACGACTCGACCTCCTGTGCCGCGGCAAAGACGGCTCAAAATTCATCGTAGAAGTCCAAAGGGAAAAATGCGAACCGTTCTTCAAACGGGTTATGTTCTATGCCTCAATCGTTTATCGTAACAGTCTTCCGGAGAGTGGAGACTATGACGAACTGACTCCGGTCTATGTCGTGGGCATTCTCAACTACAAACTCGGGCACCCGGAAGAGGCACGATGGGATTCCGACCACATCATTTCACACTATGTTATGACAGAAAAACGTACCGGAGAATTTGCTCCTACGGTTTTTTCCTGTAATTTTGTAGAGTTGAGCCGTTTCAACAAGACCGCTGATGAATGTACCACGTATAGGGACCAACTCTTTTACTGGTTCAGACATTCCGACCAACTTGACAGAATCCCGGAGTTCATCAATCCCAGCCCGAAGATGGAACAGCTGGCGAAAGTCTGCGAAAAGGCATCCTTCACTCCAGAACAAAAAATTGAATACGAACGCAGTGCTATGAACGAATTGGACAATCTAAACAGAATCTACCAGGCCGAAAAAAGAGGCAGGGCAGCTGGAATTGCGGAAGGGCGTGAGGAAGGACGTGAGGAAGGAATACAGTTGAAAGCCATCGAAACAGCCAGGAAGATGCTGGCGAAAGGCATCGATTCCAATCTCGTTGCCGAATGTACCGGGCTGCCAATAGAGACCGTGAACGGGCTTTGATCCGCAAGACTTTATGCCAAGTATTGGCAGTTGTATCATACAGATTGCGGCACTTCACAGATGACCGTCCAGCCTATGGCAGGGGTTGCAGACTGTCTTTTCTCGCTTTTTCCTGGGGCTATTTCAATTTTCTGCTTTTTATGTTAAATTTGCGGGTTCAATCGAAGTGAAATTTTTAAGCGATGGCAAGTCAGACAGACAAAATCCGGGAACTTGTGCAGAGGCGGGAGAATGCAAGGCTCGGAGGCGGAATGCAAAGGATAGAAGCCCAGCACTCAAAAGGCAAACTCACTGCCCGTGAAAGACTGTCCCTGCTGCTGGATGAAGGCAGTTTCGAAGAATACGATATGTTCATCCGCCATCGCTGCCACAACCTCGGAATGGACAAAAGCCATTATGACGGAGACGGAGTGGTGACGGGGCAGGGCACGATAGACGGTCGGGTGGTATATGTCTTCGCCCAGGATTTCACTGTCAATGGAGGTTCCCTGTCCGAGACTATGGCGCAGAAAATCTGCAAGGTAATGGATATGGCAGTGCGCAACGGCGCCCCGTTCATAGGTCTCAACGATTCCGGAGGAGCCAGGATACAGGAAGGTGCCTGCGCCCTTGCCGGCTTCGGGGAGATTTTTGAAAGGAACATTCTCGCTTCCGGAGTAATCCCGCAGATTTCAGGCATTTTCGGTCCCTGCGCAGGCGGGGCAGTATATTCCCCTGCCCTGACCGACTTCAACATAATGATACGGAACACTTCCTGTATGTTCCTCACTGGTCCGGCAGTGGTAAAGAGCGTAACCGGAGAGAATGTGACCCAGGAGCAACTCGGAGGGGCAG
>JBJEJT010000349.1:0-2042 GCA_051878255.1 Candidatus Cryptobacteroides sp.
GGCAAGGACCGGATTGCCTTTGAAAGCTTCCTTGAGCCAGTCTCCCACTTTTGCCGCATTTTCTATGAGCCTCTCGTTCTCAATCACGTCGCAGACGGCGAGAGCAGCCGTGCAAGCCAGATGGTTGCCCCCGAATGTGGTCCCCAACATCCCGTAATGTGCCTGGATGGCAGGGCTTATCATCACTGCACCGATAGGGAAGCCGTTTCCTATCCCCTTCGCCATTGTGATGAGGTCTGCCCTGATGCCACTCCATTGGTGGGCGAAATACTTGCCGCTTCTGCCGCATCCGGACTGAATCTCGTCCAGGATCAGCAAGGCTCCGTATTTGTCGCAAAGGCGGCGCAGCTCCCTCAAGAATGCGTCGCTCGGCATCTGTATCCCCGCAACCCCCTGTATGCCCTCGATCATCGCAGCGGCATATTCTCCTGAGGAAAGTTCTTTTTCCACTGCGTTCAAATCGTTGAGTGCCACGAACCTGACGTTCTCCGTGTCATTGAAAGGGGCTCGTATGTCCGGGTTGTCGGTGGCTGCAACTGCACCTGAGGTCCTGCCGTGGAATGCGTGTCCGAATGCCAGGACCTTGGCTTTCCCGGTGTGGAAAGATGCAAGTTTCAGTGCGTTCTCATTTGCCTCGGCTCCGCTGTTGCAGAGGAAAAGTCTGTAGTCATCATAGTCGCTCAACTTGCCCAATCTGTGCGCAAGGTCTCGCTGCAGGTGGTTCTGGACGGCATTGGAGTAAAATCCGAGTTCTCCGAGCTGCTGCGTGAGCATCTTCACATAGTGCGGATGGCAGTGACCGATGCTGATTACCGCGTGTCCGCCGTAAAGGTCGGTATAGACTTCTCCGTTCTTGTCTATCAGTCTGGTCCCGAAGCCTTTCACAGGCTCTATGTCCCAGGATTTGTAAACATCAAAAAGTTCCATAGTCATTCGCAATTAATTGTAATACTTCCGTTTCCGGGGAGAGTTCCGTGGATGTCCCTGAGGTTTCAGAAGGCAGAAGCTTTCAGTCTCAATCCGGTCCTCTCGTCCAACCCCAGAATTATGTTCATATTTTGTACCGCTTGTCCGGAAGCTCCTTTCAAAAGATTGTCCAGAATACTCGTGACAACGATTTTTCCATTGTGTATTTCCGTGTGTACCAGGCATTTGTTCGTGTTTGTCACTTGTTTGAGGTCCGGGGAGAAAGGACAGTGGAAAGTGAATGCCGAGTCCCGGTAGTATTCTTCGTAGAGAGCCGCCGCCTCCCCGTCGCCGAGGGAACATTCTGTCTGGATGCTCGCGAATATCCCCCTCGCGAAATCGCCTCTCACAGGAACGAAGTTTATGGGCGGGACCTCGCTTCCGGCGAGCACACCCAGGTTCCTGCGTATTTCAATCAGATGCTGGTGCGAGAAGACCTTGTAGGTGGACAGGTTGTTGTCCCTCCAACTGAAATGCGTGGTGGCAGACGGTTTCACCCCGGCTCCGGTGGAGCCTGTGAGGGCTGTGACCTGCACTTCCGCATCCAACAGTCCGGCTTTGGCAAGAGGGAGCAGGGCGAGCTGTATCGCGGTGGCGAAACAGCCCGGGTTCGCAATCCTGGATGACGAGGCTATCCTGGATTTCTGCCACTCCGGCAAGCCATAGACATATCCTTGGGACTCGTCCCTGAAATCCTGTGCGAGGTCTATGATTTTCAACCCCTCAGGACAGGGATGTCCCTCCCAGAACTCCCGGCTTTTCCCGTGTGCGGAGCAAAGGAACACCAAGTCCACGCTGTCCAACGGCGCATCTTCGCAGAATTTCATATCGGTCTCCCCGAAAATGCCTCCGTGTACCTGCCAGAGATAGTTTCCTGAGTTGCTCGAGGACTGCACGAAAGAGAGTTCCACTGCCGGATGGTTTATCAGCAGCCTTATCAGCTCGCCGGCAGTGTACCCTGCACCTCCTATGATACCTATCTTATACATACTCAAGTTTCGCAAGTCTTAATTATTTGAATTAAAGTTCATTGGAAAGACTTGCGAACCTTTTCCAACGCACTTTCTTTTAATATC
>JBJEJT010000350.1:0-8326 GCA_051878255.1 Candidatus Cryptobacteroides sp.
TTGTTGTCTCCGTTGGCAGGGTTGCGTGAGAATGCCACACCTGTCGCGGAGGTGTTGCCCATATTTCCGAACACCATCGACTGCACGTTCACAGCCGTGCCCCAGTCGTCAGGAATGCCCTCGATTCTCCTGTAGGCGATCGCACGCTTTCCGTTCCAGGACTTGAACACGCCGCCGATAGAACCCCAGAGCTGAGCCTCCGCAGTGTCAGGGAACTCTACGCCGAGGACTTCCTTCACGCGGACCTTGAAGCGGTCGCAGAGGTCCTTGAGTTCTTCAGCCGTGATGTCCGTGTCTGACTTGTAGCCTTTTTCCTCCTTGAGTTCTTCCATCATCCTGTCGAGTTGCTGGCGGATACCCTTGCCGTCTTCCGGCTCGATACCCTCGGCTTTCTCCATAACGACGTCAGAATACATCATAATGAGACGGCGGTAAGCGTCATATACGAAACGAGGATTGTTGGTCTTCGCTATCATACCCGGGATGGTTGCAGAGCAGAGACCGATGTTGAGGATGGTGTCCATCATACCTGGCATTGAACTGCGGGCACCGGAACGGCAGCTGACGAGAAGAGGGTTCTCCTTGTCTCCGAATTTCATACCCATAATTGCCTCGGTGGCTTTGAGGGCATCGGCAACTTCCGCCTTGAGTTCCTCGGGATAACCACCGCCAAGGGCATAGTACTCTGCACAGCATTCGGTCGTGATTGTGAATCCTGCAGGTACCGGGATTTCGAGAAGACACATTTCAGCGAGGTTCGCACCCTTTCCGCCGAGGAGGTTCCTCATAGTTCCATTGCCTTCTGCGGTTTTGCCGCCGAAGCGATAGACACGTTTCTTGTTGTTTTCCATATTTCGAAAAAATATTAAATGTGATATATATTCATTATCGAAGCGCCGCGAAGTTACAAAAAAATGGAGTATATCGGAAATTTTTCTTACAGACAAAAACGACAATCACCAAAATGCTTAAAATTCGCCATTCAGGGACGCGATTATCCTTTCTATCCCGTTGCTCCGAGGCACCAGCCTGACACCGGAGAAATCAGCCGAGACCGTACCCACGCGATAATATGCCACATCCTGCAACAGAAACTGCGCATCCACATAATCCGCATCAGCCTCGTCGAACTGAAGCAGCACCCCTGGCACTTCGGCGAAAAGGAGCTTCATACGGTCGGTATCATTGTAAGCCCGGCTCAATCCATTGACATTCAAGGATATGCCCAGACCTGTGGAGGCTGAAAGCTTTTTCGCAGCGACAGCAAGTCCTCCGTCACATACAGTCCTCGACGAGAGCACCACCCCGTCTTCCACCAGATCTCTCACGACCTCGAAGCAGTCGATGAAATAGTCAGGGTCCTCAAGGGCGACCCCGGCACCTCCGCCGACCCCTGTACAAGCCGACAGCAACGAGCCTCCGAGCCTGAACTGGCAGGTGTCGAAAGGCACATAGACCAGGAATGAGGTCAGTTCCCCGGAGACCTTGAGCACGGCTGAGCATTTCCTTGTGTCGCCCATCCATATATCCCTGTCCAAACCTATGCAACATTCGGGTCCGCCCACGGTCCACTGCCGTTCCGGTGCCATATCGTCTTCCTCCCAATCCTTGTCGGCTATGTCCTCATCCTCTGCATCCGCGGAATCGGCATAGGCTGCAAGCGTCGGGAAATAGGAATTCACACACTCCCCCTCCGAGTCTTCGTAGCCATAGCCCATTATCCCGGCTCCGAGACCGTAGATGTATTCGGAGGCGCTGCGGACGCTGTTGTAGAAAGCCGCCATCCTGCCAATGCCCTCGGTGTTCCAACTCCAGTCAGCCCAGAGGCGCAGGTCTTCCAGCCTGAACTCCCCCTCTATCCACAGGCAGTCTATGAGGGCTGCGGCTATCCTGCACCTGGTGAAACTATCCGGGTAGAGCAGTTCAAACGGACGGTCCTGGGCTGGCGACGAAGCCTGCGTCACAGTCTCCAGGATGCCAGGGAAGTCGTCTTCGGAACAATAGGGAGACTCGGGACTAAGGTCCAGCGACTCGTCCCAAATCACATCAGTTTCGTTTTCGGAAGTCTCCGTGGAAGTTTCTGACATATCGGCATCAGAGGGCATCATACATTCTTCAAGCAGTTCGGCCGGAGTCACGTCCTGACGTATTCCGTCGATCACATATCTTGAAAACAAAGCAGTATGCTTACTTTTCATCGGCAAAATCTATTGCGTCAAGGTAGAATACAAGACATCGCGCACAAAAGATTGCGACATCTTTGCAAAATTAGTTATTTTTGTGATTGTTGCAATTACGGAGGCATTAAAAGTTGCGGCTGAGGCATCGATATGGAAAAAATCCCAGACTTTGGACATAAAAACGACGGATACGGGGAAGAAGAGTACGAGAGGCTGATTGAAAGCATCTTTGTCCGCTTTCCCTCATTTCAGAAATACGGTTCGGACGCATATCATCCGGGACTTGCCAATATGCAGGCTTTCGACCTGGCGCTTGGGCATCCGCACAGGGCTTTCAGAAGCATCCACGTGGCAGGGACCAATGGCAAGGGTTCCGTCAGCAGCATAATTGCATCGGCACTTGCTGCCGCCGGATACAGGACCGGACTTTACACTTCGCCCCACCTTCTGGATTTCCGGGAAAGGGCAAAAATTTGCAGCGGGGACGGTTATATCCTGATTCCCAAGGAGTTTGTCTTCGAGTTCTGCAGCAAGTGGGGCTGGAAGATGGATGAGTTGGGGCTGTCGTTCTTCGAAATCACCACGGCGCTGGCATTCGAGTGGTTCAGGAGCGAGGGCGTGGATTTCGCTGTCGTGGAGACGGGACTTGGCGGGAGGCTGGACAGCACGAACATCATCACTCCGGTGCTCAGCGTCATTACGGGAATCGGGCTGGACCATTGTGACATCCTGGGAAATACCTTGCAGGAGATTGCTTCGGAGAAGGCAGGGATTATCAAGCCCGGAGTACCGGCTGTGGTATGGGGCTGGGACGAGGCCACGGGGGCGGTGTTTGAACGGGCGGGAGATGCCCGGGCGGAGATAGAAAGAGAATGGGGAGGACACGCCATCTCCGGCTTGACCGGCAATCCCATAGCATTTGCAGACAGGGAGATAAAAGAAGACCTGGACCTGATACTGGATGGAATGGACCTCAAAGGCGATTACCAGAAAATCAACCTGAGGACTGCCCTCTGCGCCCTGAAACTCCTGGGCATAGACACGGATGAGGATAAGACCATTGCCGCAATCCAACACACAGCCGCCAGGACAGGATTCTCCGGGAGGTGGGACAAAGTCTGCGACCACCCATTGACAATTATGGACATAGGACACAATCCCGACGCGATGCAGCACAACTTCCGACAGTTGAGCCGAACCATCCGGGAGGGCGGCTACAGCGCGATAATGGTCTATGGCTCGGTTTCCGACAAAGACTATCGGGGAGTGCTGGGACTTGTGCCCGGAGGCATAAAGGTAATTTTCACAAACGCACAGGGCAGGCGTGCCAAGCCCTCTGCCATTCTCGCCGAGACTGCCAGAGGGCTGTGGACAGGAGAAGATGCGCCTGAAATTGCCGGAATATGTCCGAAAGTGAGCGATGCGATGGCACTCGCTGCGAGCCTGGCACAGACCTTGGAAGAATCCGGTAGGAAGCCGCTGATTTACGTCGGCGGCAGTTCCTATGTGGTGGCGGAAGCCCTGAAGTGCATTGGCAAGGTTTAGCAAATCTTTCCAATGGACCAGCGTTGAATGCGAAACTTTTAGGTTATGAACCTCAGAAAATTACTGACAGGCTGTTTGATGACTGCCTTTGTGTCCGTTCCCCTGCACAGTGCCGACAATGCCCGTACCCGTGTAGCCCGGCTCTGGGACGACTACGGAAAGTATGAAAGCCGGGACCTGCCCGACAAGTCGGCGAAGACCCTGCTCGAAATCAAGGAGATTGCGGGAAAATCCGGGCTCAGTTACGACTATTTCGAAGCCTCGGAAAAATATGTGGGCGTAATGAGCCGCAAGAACTGGAAACTGCGCAGGGAACTTACGCAGCAGAAGAATGATGAGTACAGGAAGCTCGGCGACCCGGTGGTGCTCTATGCAGCCGGCTTGGCAGAGGACTTCCCCGTCTTCCTGGAGGAATGGGAAAAGCGCCTGAAGAATGGCAGGAGTTCAGATTTCTGGAAGAAACGCCCCGTTGCATTCAAAGGGGCAGCCGTTGCCAGCCACATTCAGAACGACTACGAATATGTGCTGCTTTCGGAGATTTTCAGAGGTCCTGCAAATCCGTCGCTCTGCAAGACATACCTTGACTCCTGCCGGAACTCATATCCGGTCGGTGCCCTGGTGGAATTCGCATCCCTGGACGACAGGAGGGACAGCCTGCGCGACGAACACATCGTGGAAGCCTACAGAGCCTATGCAGAAAGACACGGCGGCAAGGCGGTGGCAACTATGGCACGGATCCGGGAATGTAAACTGATGTTCAGGATTATGAACTCCGGAAAAACGGGGGAATTCGTCAGGGAAAACGCCATCGACGGCAAAGCCTGGAGACAGGAAGACTATCTGAGCCTGCGCAACAGATGCGAAGACCTTGTCAGAGAGAAGAACAGGTTCGGCGGGGAGGAGAAAATGCTGCTCGAAGACGAGTGCGGCGCGGAGAAACTGATTGAAACCCTGGACAGCAAATCCATCTTCGCCGAAATCCGGGGCAACGAGGTAAAGGCAGGTCTGAGGAACCTGGATGAGGTGAGACTGTCAATACTTGCAGGCTCGTCTGAAGATGCTCCGGAGGTGTTTTCCTGCACACTTGAGAACCGTGTCCGGAATTACTATGTCATAGACACTCTCAGAACCATACTTCCCCCTCTGGCAGACGGGGAGTACACGGCGGTCTTCGTCAGCGGCAAATGCCGGAAGAAATTGTCAGTCAAGCGTAATTCCCTTGCCGTGACTTTGGACAGGAGTGCCGGCGGCTGGCTGGTTTACATTGCCGAAAGGATGGATGGGAAACCGGTAAGGGAGGCGGAAATAGAAATCAGGGATGTGGATGACAGGCTGCTGCTCAAGAAAAATCTGGAACTGGACGGTCCCACGCTGCTGGACGGCGAGTTTGCCGTGGCTTTGGAGGGAGGTCCCAGGAAACTTGTGGCAAGAAGCACTTCGGAAGTGCAGGGATGCAGCAGCACTTTGTATGTGAACGGTTATGCGAATCCGGGCACTGACCCCGGCAAGGAATGGCAGGCTATGCTGATAACAGACCGGGGTGCCTACCGTCCAGGAGGGTCCGTAGAGTTCAAGTCAGTGATATACAAAGACTTCCGCAACGGCAGGATGAGTACTGCCCCTGAGGGCGTCCAAGTTTGCGCCGTATTGAGGGATGCCGAAGACAGGAGCGTGGCAAAAATGCAGTTGCAGACCAATGCTTTCGGTTCTGTGGCAGGCAGTATACCCCTGCCCCGGGACTGCCGCAACGGCACCTGGAAGATCGCGGTTTTCATCGACGGCTGCACCCTCAACGCCAGATGGTTCACTGTGGACGAGTTCAAGCTCCCGGACTATGGCATAGACTTCATCCGGGACGGAGTGAAATACTTCCCGGGGGATAAGATTCCAGTGAGGGGCAAAGTCACGAGTTATGCCGGGAACAGCCTCGATGAACTCAAGCTGAGATATGAAATATCATCCCACGGCGCCGGGACTGTCACCGGAGTGCCCCTGATGGACGATGACGGCAATTTCTGTTTCTATGTGGAAAGCGACCCGTCCGGGTCTGGACACTATACCATCAGACTGCTCCTTACGGATGCAGCCGGGCAGAGCATCGAGAAGAATGTATGGCTGAGTGTCGGCAAGGAGTTCGGACTGGACTGCGATCTCGAAGGCATCGCAGACGGGGAGTTCTGCCGGGATGAAACGGGATATGCGATGCTGGGCAGGAACGCCCAGGCAGTCCTCAGGGATGACGGGCTTGTTTTCAAGCCACTGCTGACGGACATTGACGGGACCTCTCTGAAAGCTTCGGTGAAATGGCAGCTGCTTGGGGACGGGGAAGTCCTGTATTCCGGGATATGCGGAAGCGGCGACCGGGAAAGCCTCAGTCTCAAGGGACATCCGTCAGGTCTGTACCTGCTCAAGTTGGAAAAGGAATATGTCTATGAGGACCGCGATGGCAGGGAATGTCGCATCAGCCGCAGCCACGAGGTCGGACTGCTCAAGCTCTCGGGGG
Source organism: Candidatus Cryptobacteroides sp. (assembly GCA_051878255.1). Taxonomy (GTDB): domain Bacteria; phylum Bacteroidota; class Bacteroidia; order Bacteroidales; family UBA932; genus Cryptobacteroides. The sequence goes on from JBJEJT010000350.1 coordinate 6,229, forward strand.
ACGACGGCAGCCTGGGATGCAGGCTGGACAATGCTTTCAAGGTTTTGGAACAGGACGGGAGTTTCGGCATACTCTTCGGGTCCTCGACTGCCCCGGTCTGGGCGAATGTGATGCTATTCGACCTGGACGGACGTCTGCTCGAAAAATCCTGTTTCCACCTGGACGGGACGGAGGGGAACAATCTGAAAAACCTGCGGTGGACGTTCAGGAGGGAATGGACCGACAGGGTAATGGTAAAAATCAGTTACATACGCAATGGACGCTGCCACAGTTTCTCCCATCAGTTCACCCGGAACGAGGACAGTTTCCGCCTGCCCCTGGGCATCAGCCGCTTCAGCGACAGCCTCCTGCCGGGAACGGAATACTGCCTGAGTTTCAAATCCACGGCTGATGCGGAAATGGCAGTGGCGATTTTCGACAGGAGCACCGAAGACATAGCCCCGAACAGATGGTACGGGATAATGCCGTCCATAAGGGGAATCTATATTGCCGAAACCACATCCGGCGGTTGCGATTTCTATGCAAGCGATTTTCATCGGGGTGAGGCGATGCCTTTTATGCTGGCATCAGCCAAGCCTGAATTTACGGAAGATGCGGCAATGGCACCGATTACCGCGACGATGAACGGCAGGAGAGTCGGAAGCAAGGCTTCAGCCACGGCAGGGACGGAAATCCGAATCCGGGACAGTTTCCGGAACACGGTCCTCTTCGAACCGTTCATCCGCACGGCGGAGGACGGAACGGCACAACTCCGGTTCACGGCTCCGGACAGGCTGTCCACCTACATCGTATCGGTGTTCGCCCACGACAGGGAGTTCCACAACAGCGTCCTGCGTGACGAATTTACGGTGAGCCAGCCCGTGAGCATAACAGTCCACGAACCATCCCTGCTCTACTCCGGCGACATCTGGCATTTCCGCCCCTTGCTCTCCAACAATACCGGACAGAGGATTTCCGGCACGCTCGAGGTCTGCATCCTCGACGGAGAATCCAGAACCCTGACTGCAATCAGCCGCCCTGTCGAGTTGGAGGCGAATGGCAGCCGTACGCCGGATCTGGAAGTCAGAATCCCGGAGGCTGAAAGCCTGCAATCTTTCGCCGACGGCAGGGGCAGGCTGAAAATCAAGGCTGTATTTTCCTCGAAAGACGCTTCCGACGGCATTGCCGTGAGGATTCCGGTGATACCGTGCAGGCAACATTCGGTCGAGACCCACTCGGCAGTCCTCCTGCCCGGAGCCGACAGGGAGAAACTGAGGGCGGAACTGCAGGCGGAATTTGTAAACTTCAGCGGGGAATCTGCCACGGAAAAGGAAAGGAAACTGTCCCTGATGCTGGAGGAAGTGATGGAGGGCAAGACCGGGATAAAGTCAGGGAACATCCTGGACCTGAGCGAAGTTTTCTGCGTGAGGACGCTGACAGGCAACGGAGACAGGACCGAGGTATGGGACAAGATACTCCGGTGCCGATGCAGCGACGGCGGATTCGGATGGTTCGCCGGATTCCAATCCTCGCCGGTGCTGACTGCCGTGCTGCTCGAAAGGCTGGCAGGTCTCCGGAAAGCCGGGTACGGGGAGCAGCAGATGGAAGCCATATTCCCGGATGCAGTGAAGTACATCGACAGCACTTTCTTCGTCCGCAGTCCCGACCGCTTCCGGAACCTCTCTGCCGGACAGTATCTGAGAGTCAGGTCCTTCTTCCCTGAGATTGCCGTGGATGCCGGACTGACAAAGGGGAACAAGGATATGGCAAAGAAAGGGAAGCAATATGCCGGATGCAGGAACGGGAAGAGCATACCGGAGGGACGCATCTTAGAAAAGGCTCTCAGGGCTGGGGCTCTTGTGAACATTTTGGAGAGCCACAGCCAGGAATTCGCCAAATCCCTGGGCTTGGGCAGGTCCAAGATGGAAAGGCTGGCTTCCTCCGATATGGAGTCCCTGAAAGAGTATGCGGTGGAGCATTATGGCGGAGGCTGTTACTACCCCAATGCGGTGATGCCTTTCAGGCTCCTCATGGAATCCGAGGCATACTGCCACTCGGTAATCTGCGACCTTATGGACGGGTGGAACGGTTATTCGGGCAGAAAAGGCAAACCGGATGA
>JBJEJT010000351.1:0-8304 GCA_051878255.1 Candidatus Cryptobacteroides sp.
TTTCCCCTTCCAGCAAAAGGATAATGAAATGAACGGAAACGAACTTCAATCGCTCAAGAACAAATACGACATAGTCGGAAACGATCCGGCACTGAACAGGGCGCTGGAAATAGCCGTGGCAGTGGCACCCACAGACATAACCGTACTCATCACAGGCGAAAGCGGCGTGGGCAAGGAGAACCTGCCGAGGATAATACACCAGAACAGCCGCCGCAGAACCGGGAAATACTTTGCGGTGAACTGCGGTGCCATTCCGGAGGGCACGGTGGATTCCGAACTGTTCGGTCACGAGAAAGGGTCGTTCACAGGTGCCATCGAGACCCGCAAGGGCTATTTCGAGGAGGCGGACGGGGGCACGCTCTTCCTCGACGAAATAGGAGAACTCCCACTCGCATCCCAGGCAAAGCTGCTCAGGGTGCTCCAGGACGGTGAGTTCATCAGGGTGGGTTCATCGAAAGTGCTCAAGACCAATGTCAGGGTGGTGGCTGCGACCAATGTGAACCTGCTCCACGCAGTATCCAGGGGCAAGTTCAGGGAAGACCTCTTCTACCGCCTGAACGCCGTGACCATAATGATGCCATCGCTCAGGGAAAGACCGGGAGACATAAACCTGCTGTTCCGCAAATTCTCATCCGACTTCGCAGACCGCTACGGTATGCCGAAGGCCGTGCTTTCGGAAGAAGCCTCCATTATGCTCCGGAAATACCGCTGGCCGGGCAACATACGTCAGCTCAAGAACGTTGCAGAGACAGTCTGCGCAATCGAAGCCACCAGACAGACGGGGCGGACCGACAAGTTCGAGGTGGACGTGGAGACTTTGAAGCAATATCTTCCGAATCAGGAAGAAAACCTCCTGCCTGCCACCGTGTCCGGCAGCCGGGATGCGTTTGAGAATCCGGGAGAAAGGGAGGCAATAATCAGGGCAATCTATCAGTTGAGACAGGATGTGGAATACATCAAGGGGGTGCTGTTCAAGGGGAACGGCGTCGCACAGCAGGCTCCTGCCGCAATCGAATCCGCCGAGTTCAGCCAGGGTCGGGAAAAGGATGTGAATGTGGAGTGGAAAGACATTTCCGGTCCGGACGTTGCCGATGATATGGAACCGGAGGAACAGGACATCTGCGACATCCCTGCCGTGGACAATTCCGTAAGACAGAACGAACTGGAGTTGATGGCAAGGATTCTCAAGAAACACAACGGGAACCGCAAGGCAGCTGCCGATGAACTCAAGATCTCGGAAAGGACCCTCTACAGGAAAATAAAACAGTACAATTTATGACGGGCATATTGAGAAACACATTCCGCATCCTCGCGGTCGCGGCAGTCGCCTTTTGTGCAACGGCTTGCGGGATCTACTCTTTCACAGGAACTTCCATCCAGCCGGATGTCAAATCTGTAAACATAGAGTACTTTGAGTACAAGGCGCTCAGGGTGAACCCCTCCCTTGCGAATGACCTCACTGAGGCGATGAAAGACAAATTCCGCAAACTCACGAAACTGGAACAGGTTGATTCGGAGGGGGATTTGACGATAGCCGGGGAGATTACCGGATATGATGTCAAGGCTACTGCCATTTCGGCAAACGAGCAGGCAGCGATGAACCGTCTGACGGTTACCGTGAAAATCTATTTCTCTAACCGGAAATATCCGGAGGACGATTTCGAGAAATCTTTCTCCGCCTATGCCGACTTCTCCGCGGACCAGATGCTGGATGCTGTCGAAGGGGACCTGATTTCCGGGACGGACGGCATTCTGGACAAACTCTGCGAAGATATTTTCAACGCCACCGTGGCAAACTGGTAAGACTATGGCTGAAGGAAACATAGACCTGAAGAAACTGACTGTGGATGAACTTTCCGGAGTGGTGGGCATATATCCCTGGTTTGCGGCAGCCCGCAGGGAACTGTGCCTGAGGCTGGCACGCAGCGGAGAGGAAGACGGACGGAGCCTCAGTTTCAAAGAGGCTGCGCTGCACGTGCCTGACAGACGGAAACTTGTATGCCTGCTGAAAAGGGACACGACCCCGGACTATTCCGACGTGATTGAGGAAAGACGGGAAGAGCAGCCGGTTTACCGCCGGGAGGTGAGGCCATCGGGCGGAGACTTTTTCTCACAGTCGGACTACGAGAATGTCAAGTTGGAGGAAGACGGCAAGCTGATTGAATCCCTGAGTGCCCACAAATGGGAAAAGGATGAGGGGGCAGTGGAAGTGAAAGACCTCGGGTTCTACACCGAGACCCTGGCTGCGATTTATGCGGAACAGGGCTATTACGGGCAGGCTGAGAAAATATATTCGCAACTAATTTTGGCATATCCGGAAAAAAGTGCTTACTTTGCATCCCTTATCGAAAAACTGAAAAATAATTAAAAGTACAATACTATGAAGGCCTTATTCATAATCCTTACAGTTCTGGTGATTATTGCCAGCGTGCTCCTTACCATAGTTGTTCTCCTGCAGAACAGCAAGGGCGGCGGACTCGCAAGCAACTTCACGACAGGAAACCAGACTTTCGGAGTACGTCAGACCGCTGACCTGCTCGAGAAAATCACCTGGGGACTCGTAGCGTTCATATTTGTTGTTTCAGTCATCACGACCTTCGTCCCGAACATCAACAAAAGCGGTGACATTACCGACCAGATTGAGACTGAAGCACCTGCAGCCATCGATTTCAACGGTGGGGACGCTCAGCCTGCGGATAGCCTCGCCGAATAGGCACTGACATTTTGTCAGTATAAATCCGCAAGGGAATATAATTTGAACCCCTGAGGAATCGTCTGCTCTGTGGAGCAGGCGATTTTTTATGTTGTACAGAAAAAAGAAGGAGTTTGAATTGTATGGAAAACAAGTACGAAAATTTGCAGAAATTCGCCATCAACCTGAATGAAAGGGCTGCCCAGGGCAAACTGGACCCGGTCATAGGGCGTGACGATGAAATCCGCAGAGTCCTTCAGATTCTGAGCAGAAGGACGAAGAACAATCCTATCCTGGTGGGCGAACCGGGAGTGGGAAAGACAGCCATATCGGAGGGCATAGCCCAGAAGATTGTGGACGGGCACGTTCCGGAAAACCTTAAAAACAGGACTATCTACTCCCTGGACCTGGGTGCGGTGATTGCCGGGGCGAAATACCAGGGCGAGTTTGAGGAAAGGCTGAAAGCCATAGTGAAAGAAGTCGTGGACAGCGAAGGCGAGGTCATTCTTTTCATAGATGAAATCCACACCCTGGTGGGAGCAGGCAGAAGTTCGGGGGCGATGGATGCTTCCAACATTCTGAAACCTGCGCTTGCAAGAGGGGAGCTCCGGACCATAGGCTCCACGACCCTGGACGAATACCAGAAGTATTTCGAGACGGACAAGGCACTGGAGAGACGGTTCCAGATGGTAATGGTGGAAGAGCCTACGCCGGCAGAGTCCATATCCATACTCAGGGGATTGAAAGAGAAATATGAGAACCACCACAAGGTGCGGATTGAAGATGACGCATTGATTTCCGCAGTGGAACTGTCCCACAGGTATATCACATCCCGTTTCCTGCCGGACAAGGCAATAGACCTGGTGGACGAGGCAGCTTCCAAGCTGCGTCTCGAGATGAACTCGGTACCGGAACCGATTGCCGAACTGGACAGTCAGATAAGGCAGTTGGAGATTGAACGTCAGGCAGTCAAGCACGAGGGGGTTTCGTTGAAGCTGGACAAAATCGAGGAAGAACTCAAGGATGCCCGCGCGAAACACGAGGTGCTCCAGAAGAAATGGGACGGGGAGAAGTCCATCATAACCGTCATCCAGAATGCGAAATCGCAGATCGAGGAACTGAAAGTGAAGGCGGCTGCGGCTGAAAGGGCTGGAGATTACGGCAAGGTTGCTGAAATACGCTACGGCAAGATGGCAGAACTCCAGAAGACCGTGGATGAGTACACCGCAAAGAAGAATGCAATCAAGGATCCTATTCTGAATGAGGCAGTCACACCTTCGGACATTGCCGAAATCGTGGCAAGATGGACCGGGATACCTGTGAACAGGATGCTGGAAAGCGAGAAGGACAAACTGCTGAGGATGGAAAGCGAACTGCACAAGAGGGTCATCGGTCAGGACAACGCCATCAGGGCAGTGTCTGATGCGGTGAGACGCTCGAGGGCGGGACTGCAGAACGAAAAGAGGCCTATAGGTTCATTTATGTTCCTCGGGACCACCGGCGTGGGCAAGACGGAACTTGCAAAGAGCCTTGCCGAGTTTCTGTTCAATGACGAAAATATGATCACGAGAATCGATATGTCCGAGTATCAGGAACGGCACTCCGTGAGCCGTCTGGTGGGTGCGCCTCCGGGATATGTGGGTTACGATGAGGGCGGTCAGCTCACAGAGTCCGTGAGAAGGAAACCCTATTCGGTCATTCTGCTTGACGAGATCGAGAAAGCCCATCCGGACGTATTCAACATTCTGCTCCAGGTGTTGGACGACGGCAGGCTTACCGACAACAAGGGCAGGACGGTAAACTTCAAGAATACTATCTTGATTATGACTTCCAATGCCACCTTGGAGCAGCTCAGGAGCAATATGAGACCGGAGTTCCTCAACAGGATTGACGAAATCATCACCTTTGAGCAACTGACCAGGGAGGACATAAGGGAGATCCTGCACCTGCAGATGGACGAGTTGCGCAGGAAATTGGACGAGAATGGAGTGGGAATCAGGTTCACCACGGCATTCGAGGACTATATGAGCAACGAGGGATACGACCCGGCTTATGGGGCACGCCCTATCAAGAGGTTGATGCAAAGGGAGTTGATTAACCTGATAGCCAAGGCTATACTTGACGGGTCCGTTTCTCGTGGGTCCACTGTCGAGGTGGATGTCCGGGACGGCCAGGTCGTCATCAAGTAGAGATGACCGTTCTGGCATAACGGAGGTCGGGACACGAAAAAGCAAAAGGGAGGTTTTCCAACCTCCCTTTTGTCAATATATGAGTTCAAAGGCGTCAAGCCATAGTCTGGCGGTCTCGCAGCCGGTGAAATAGTCGCCGTAGGCTGAGGACGCACAGGACACCACGATATGTGTAGGCTCCGTAGCCAAATCCCTATAATCCAATGGTATGGTAATCTGCCTCCACTCCCCTACATTCTCCGATGTCCGGACTCCGTTGAGGGTCTGGTAACCGTTGCCGTGGAAATAAACCTCGCCATAGGCAATGGTAGATGAATCGGTGGTGAAGTCCACGAAAGTCGATTTGTCGGTGGTATTCCAGAGTATCGGGCTCTCCTTTGTCCCGCCGTACTTTCTGTAGTCCCAACACCCGAGAGCCACCTTGACCATCCCCATATCGTAGTCGCTGGTGGTAACCGTGACTCCGTCCGGCACGCCGTCGATGTGCGTGATGGTGCCGGAAGAATATTTTGCCCATATTCTCAAGGCTTTAGGTCTCGTGGTCCAAGGTCTTCCGAACAGGACTTTTCCACCTTTCGTGCCGACCATTCCGTTCCAAGAGCCGGCAAAGATGTTGCCTGCGGCAAACTTGACAACGGCATTGACCGACTTGCAGACAACTGACCTGTCCCCGTCTTTCTTGTCATCGTCATCCGGGGCTGTGATCACGAATCCCATTCCTCCGGAGCCTCCAATCGTCTCATTCCCGTTTCCTGAGCCCCAAAACTCCGTCCTGCAATCCGGGATGGAACTTGCAGGGTCATACCACTTGTAGTAGTTGCTCCCCGAAACCGGGCTGATGACCTCGAAACTTGCGTTGGGCAGCTGGCTTTCCGGATTAGTCGTAAATTCAGCCACATCCAGCATTTCATCCCCGGAATATGCGAAGAATTCATAAGTCGTATCCGGGGCAAGGTCTGTCAGATGCGCCGTGAACTCGCCTCCGTTGGTGCTGATTGAGGATGGGTCCACGAGGGTCCAGTCTTCCCCGGCATCTTTCTGCCTGAACTTGAAACCGTTTTCCTCGCCCTCGATGCCCACTGCAGTCAGATATGCCTCACGGGTCCACACATTGACATTATTCAGGGACAGGCTCTTGTCGGACTTAGACACGAACAGCCTCCATATTTCAGTCTCCCCGAAATAACTTACCTCCAATTCGCGCGGGACGGCATCCCCATTCTCATCGGCAAAATTCACGGGAGAATTGAAATCTATGGAATAGTTGGTCACCTGTTTCGGCCCGAGTTTGCAACTGAGGACATTGATGGCAGCCAGGTCAGCCTTTTTCTTGCTCACTTCCACGACCACCCTGCGGTTCACGTCGTCTATGACCGCAGCTCCCACCTGCTTCTCGACAGTGAAATAGCGCTCAATGGGACGAACAGCCGAGATGGTCCATTCAAAATCCTCATACACAGACAGTTTAAGTTTCATCGGAGTTGTCAGGTTGTGATGCCCCACCAGGTCTTCCGACATACGGGCATCCTCCCTGTCGATTTTGCAGGACTTGATAACTACGTTCTTCAAATCCACAGTCTCGCCGAGGGTGATGGTTACGGCGTATTTTGTCTGGTCTATCGCCACGGTTCCCCCTTCCACCTCCATATTGATGATATGGGGAACCACCAGCGGATATGGAATATCGTTTTTGATGCAGGAAGTCAGAACTGCAAGAATGGAAAGTATCGGTATGATGGATTTTGACATAATGTGCTTACAGATGTACGGCAAGACCGAAGTTCAAAGACAAAAGATTGACCTGTGCCTGAGCCTTGAAATACCGGCGGGCACCTGTGACCACTCCGTCATTCACAGCTTTGGAGTAGTTGTAGGAGGCTTCAGCAAGTGAGAGGGAGAGGAACAGGGAGATATTGTTCATCGGGAAATAGACCAGACCGGGACTCAGCGCAAGGTTGATTTTGTCGTTGGTGGTGTAGTTGGATGACGGGTCCCCCATCTGGAAACTGCTTCTGGATTTGGTGTAGCCGAGTGCCACGTCAAGGAAGAGCCCCACCCTCCCCTTTTCATCCAGACCGAGGTAGGACCGGTTATACACCGATGCTCCCCAGGACTGCGTGTTCGCCTTTACGTTCTTCACGTCGAAGGAGAAGTTGCCCAGCAGGTCGAGGGTCGCGGCATCCACCGATGCCCCGCCATTCGTGTATTGGAACCTCAGACCGAGAGCCTGGTTGGGCAGATAGGCAAAGGAACCGTGGAGAGTGAGCCGGACAATGGAAGCCGAGGCATAGGTGTCGTCTATGAGCAGAAGAAACTCGCTGTTGTCCGAGGACATATTCATATAGGCGGCTGTCATACCAATCTGCCATTCCCCTTTCGGGATTATGAGATGCGTGCGTAGGCTGCGGCGGGTGAAGTCTGTGGTGTCACGTTTGAGTCTGAGCCCCAATTTGACGGGTCTGCGCCCGTTCTTTCCCCGCTTCACTGACGAGAGTTCCGAGGCATCGACCAGAACGGAATCTGCGGATGATGTCCCGACAGTAGTCTCAGGATATTCCGGCTCGGAAGCCGCTGCCGCAAGGGGCAGTATCAAGCCCAAAATTATTGCTGCTGTCTTTTTCATCATTACAGATAATATGCTAATGAAATACTTATGGTAGCAAGGTTCAGCATAAAACTGGCATTTGCAACGGAATCACTGCCGTACTCAATCTGATTGTGAACCATATTGTTCCAATTGTAGTTGAAACCCAGCACCCCAACGCTGACCTCCAGGGCGAAATGGTTGGTAAGCAGGGCGGTGATACCCGGGTTCACCCCAACGAGGAATTTGTATTTTTCGGTGTAGGTACCCTTGACTTCCGGAGACACCAGGGCTGTATTCTTGACCTTTCCTCCGCTGAAACCAAGTTCCACTTGCGCGAAAATCGAAAATCTGCCCGAATTTCCAAGCGGGATGTAGGGACGGAAAATGGCAGCTGCCTCGATGCTCTGTGTGAGCCTGAAATAGTCGTCCACATTGATTTTGATTTCGGATACATCGAGTTCGGCAGAATTGATGTTCAGCTTCATCCTGTCATAACCCACGCGAAAACCCACTCCGATGTTGTTCCAGGGCATATAAAGGAAAGTCGGGCTGAGGTTTACAGAGTAGCCGTCGGCATTGATGCCGTCTATCATCAGGAAATTGTAGTTGTCCTCCCTGTGCCAAGTCACTTTTCCTGTGCCGGCTACCATAAAACTGCCTTTGGGTACAAACACCTTCTGAGGCGTGGATGTGTAGCCCCTGTCATATCTCTGTGCGCTGGCACACGCCAGGACACCGAAGCACAGGACAAGGACTGACAGACATTTTTTCATAAATTTTCGCGAAAAGTCTATTCGTAAATCATTTCAAAGCCGTCCAACCAGAGTTTGGAAGTG
>JBJEJT010000352.1:0-8272 GCA_051878255.1 Candidatus Cryptobacteroides sp.
GTCCCATCACTCAGGTGTTCATCGCGCCTGGTTTCATCGCATCGGATGTACAGGGTCGTGTTACGACCCTCGGCAGGGGCGGTTCCGACTATTCTGCATCGCTCTTTGCCGCTGCCTGCGAGGCAAGGGTGCTGGAAATATGGACCGATGTGCCTGGAATGATGACAGCCAATCCGAAAACGGTTCCGTCCGCAAGGACCATACGCAACATTTCCTACAAGGCGGCTCTCGAACTGTCGCACTTCGGGGCAAAGGTCATCTATCCGCCTACGATCCGGCCTGCGGTCGCAGTGGGCATTCCGATTTATGTCAAGGACACTTTCCATCCGGAGGACCCCGGCACGCTCATCGAAAAGAATCCTCCACGCAGCAAGGACCAGCTCATAGGCATTTCCAATTCCGACGACATCGCGCTCCTGTCCCTCGAGGGCAGCGGGATGGTGGGCATACCGGGATTTTCCAGCCGGCTCTTTGAGACCCTCAGCCGCAACGGCATCAACATCATACTCATCACCCAGGCTTCCTCCGTGCATACTATGTGCATAGCCGTGTCGGAAAAGGATGCGGAAAAGGCGAAAGAAGCTGCCGACAGGTGTTTCGCATACGAAATCAGCACCGGGGAACTCAATCCGCTGAAGGTGGAGAAAGGCTTTTCAATCGTCTGCCTCGTGGGAGACGACGTGCTCAACCAGAGTGGGGCTACCGGCAGGATGCTTGCGACCCTCGGCAAACACAGCATCAGGGTGAGGGCTACGGCACAGGGCTCATCCGAGAGGAATGTGTCGGTGATCGTACGTTCACAGGATGCGTCAGATGCCATCTACCACATCCACAATGAGTTCTTCGACAAGTCTCCGATGAAAGACATCCATCTCTTCATCGCCGGATTCGGAGTTGTGGGCAGGGCGCTCGTGGAACTTATCCGTGACAATTCCGACAAGATAGCCGCACGTACAGGCAAGAAGATTCACGTGTGCGGTCTTTCCAACAGCCGCAAATACAAGGTAAGTGCCGCCGGACTTGACCTGAGCGACCCGGATTCGCTCCTGGAGGGTGGAGAAAGCACCATCGACGAGGCATACTTCCGCCGTATGGCTGAAATCTCGCTTGAAAACTCGGTGTTCGTGGACTGCACCGGTTCTTCGGACATTGCCTACAGGTACCTCAACCTCTTCAAGAGGGGCTATTCCGTGGTGGCGTGCAACAAAATCACTTTCTCCGCGCCTTTCAGCCAATATGCCCGCCTCAAGGAGACCGCACTTGCCAACGGGGTTTCGCTCAGGTACGAGACCACCGTGGGAGCTGCCCTGCCGATACTGGAGTCCATTTCGCGCAGCGTGAACAGCGGAGACGAGATCCTCAAGGTGGAGGCTGTGCTCAGCGGCACCCTCAACTACATCTTCAGCAATTATGCGGGAGGCGAGGGTGGCACTTTCGCCGAGGTGGTAAAACGTGCCCAGGATGCAGGCTACACCGAACCTGACCCGAGACTTGACCTGAGTGGCAGGGATGTGCTGCGCAAACTGCTCATCCTCTCCCGTGAAGCCGGAGTTCCCCTCGAGGAAAAGGACGTGAAAATCACGCCCGTGCTGGGACCGGAGTTCTTCACCGGCAAAGTGGACGAGTTCTATGCGAAACTTGCCGCCAATGAAGAGAATTTTGCCGCTTCATACAGGGCTGCCGCCGAAAAGGGGCTCAGACAGCGTTTCGTTGCCCGGCTTGTCAAGACCGACGAGGGGTACAGTGCCGAGATGGGCATACAGGACGTGGGACCTGAGCATCCGCTGTACAACCTCTGCGGCACAGACAATGCTGCCATAATCACGACGGATTTCTACCCGTCTCCGCTTGTCATCCAGGGAGCCGGGGCTGGCGCAAGGCAGACCGCTTCCGGGGTGCTAAACGACATCATCCTGTAAATCCCGCACCCGTCGGCGTGCCGGACACGGAGGTCAGATTCCACCTCCGTCAGTGAAGTGCGTCGCAATCGACTTGCCCTGCACGACACGGGAATATGGCGGCAGGCTCTCCGTCTGCCAGATGTTTCCCCCGATGACCGAATCGTGCCCTATGGTGATGCGCCCGAGGATCGAGGAATTGGAATAGATGGTCACGTTGTCTTCGATAATCGGGTGCCTCGGACCGCTTACAGCCTTGCCGTCCCCGTCGTAGCGAAAACTCTTCGCCCCCAATGTGACGCCCTGATATATGCGCACGTGGCTGCCCACGATTGCCGTCTCCCCTATCACCACGCCGGTTCCGTGGTCTATGCTGAAATAGTCTCCTATCTCGGCTCCCGGATGGATGTCTATGCCGGTTTTGGAATGAGCCATCTCCGTAATCATCCGAGGCACCAGCGGAAGCCCCAGACGGTAAAGAGTATGCGCCAGACGATAGTGCAGCATTGCCTTGACCGAGGGGTAGCACAAGATGATTTCCGCAGGGTCCTTTGCCGCAGGGTCTACGTCATAGATGGCACTCACGTCCGTCCAGACCGAAGCCTTGAGGGACTGTAGTCTGTCCATCAGACCCGTTGCAATCTTCTCCGGAGTGGTTTCAAGCCCGGGGATGGATGAGGCTATGGAAAGTATGCCATAATAGAGTTCGGCGTGCTTCTGTTCCTCCGGCATTGTGTCATAATAGCCCGGGAAGACGGCTGAACTGAACAATGAGACCACTTTGCCGACATTGCAGGCGTCGATGTGGATGCCGCCGTGAGAGGGGGCGTGCATATCGAATTTGCTGAAATCTATTGTCGTCATAAGGTCAAAGGCTGAATTCGGCTTTATAGCCATCGAAATCATAGAGTATCGTGGAGAGGTATCTTTCGCCTGTATCAGGGAGCAGAACCACTATGCGCTTGCCTGCATTTTCGGGTCTCGATGCCACCTGAAGTGCCGCGTAAACTGCTGCTCCTGACGAGATTCCGGACAGCAAGCCCTCTTTGGATGCGAGAAGCCGCGAGGTTGCCACCGCATCTTCGTCTTCCACACGGACGATTTCCGATACTATGTCCCGGAAGAAGTTGGCAGGGACAAAGCCAGCCCCAATGCCCTGGATCTTGTGGGGACCGCCCTGACCGCCCGAAAGCACGGGAGATGAGGCAGGCTCCGCAGCGATGATCTCTATATCCGGATTCAGTTCCCTGAGACGGGAGCCGGTGCCGCTGAGGGTGCCTCCCGTGCCCACCCCTGCCACGAAGATGTCCACCTTGCCATCGGTATCGTCCCAGATTTCCACGGCTGTGCGCAGGCGATGGGCCTGAGGGTTTGCGGGATTTTCAAATTGCTGCAGAATCAATGCCCCGGGGATTTCTTCGGCAAGTTGCCTGGCTTTCGCTATCGCCCCTTTCATTCCGTCCCTGCCCGGCGTGAGTTCAACCCTTGCCCCATAAGCCTGGACTATGCGCCGGCGCTCGACACTCATTGTCTCAGGCATAGTGAGGATGAGCTGATAGCCTTTCAATGCGCTTGCAAGTGCGAGTCCCACTCCGGTGTTGCCGCTGGTGGGTTCTATGATCACACCGCCCTCCCTGAGTCTTCCGTCTTTCTCGGCTGCTTCTATCATAGCGAGCGCAATCCTGTCTTTCACGCTGCCTCCGGGATTGAAAGATTCGACTTTCGCCACTACTTCCGCCCGGGCTCCGGAGAGTTCCTCGAGATTTGAAAGCCTCACCAACGGAGTGCTTCCGATCAGTTCAAGAACTGAATTTGCAATTTTACCCATAATCTGCGCCAGACTTGAACGGATTCCCGAGGACACAAAAAAGGGTAAGCTGAATACATCGCACCGCTACAACCTCCTACTCTTGCTGCCTTCCGGCCCTGGGAGAGTTCAAAGGGAGCTGGTCGTGTATGACTTACCCGACGCAAAGGTAGGCATTTTTTCAGAAATTGCAAATAGTCCGGTCTGTTCCCTCGTATTTGTCAAGCGCCTCGGACATCAGTTTGCGACCGAGGTCGGAAATCTCTTCCCCTCGTGCGTAGTCCGAGATCGAACCGTATGAATCGAAACTCATAGTCACCAGCACATCCGGCTTGTACATCTGGATCTGCAGTCCTGAGATGGTCCTGAGCATCAGCGAGAATGTCCTGGAAAGAATGGAGTAGTAATTGTCTTCCTCCGCAAACGGGGTTTTCTGCTGTTCTGCCATAAGGGATGCCGACTTGAGCTTGTCATCGGCTTCACGGTTCTTCTCAATGGCCTTGATAGTTTCATCCCCGGCAATTTTCACGAAGTCCAATATGGATTCCGTCTTGTGCTTGCGGATTTCGGAAATGATGTCATTGAGGTCCATCCTGCCGTCCTCCCTGATTTTTTCCAGACGGGCGAGGTTTTCAGCTATTCTATTGCTGTCCAGACGGTTCACATCGAAAGATACGAGTATGTCGTTTCCATTCCTGTGGACTATGCTGAAAGGGGCAGTATTCACTGCACCACCGTCTATGAGGGTGTGACGACCATACCTGACAGGGCGGAAAAGGGACGGGATGGATATGGACGCACGTATGGCATCGAAGAGCTTGCCTTCCCTGAAGACCACCTCTTCCCCGGTGTACAGGTCGGTTGCGACTGCCGAATACGGTATCCTCAGGGTCTCGATGTCCACGTCCGGAACCACCTCCTTTATCGCAGACATAACCTTGTCTCCCTTGACGAGATAGCTTTTGCTGAGCGAGACATCCAGAAGCGACATCAGCCTGGAATTGTTCAGGCGGAACAGCCACTGCTTGAAATCCTCAAGACCGCCTGCCGCATAGACGCCTCCCACCAGCGAGCCTATGGAACATCCTGCCACCGAGGTGATGTGATAACCCCGGCTTTCCAATTCTTCAATGGCACCGATATAGGCGAAACCTCTCGGTCCCCCGCTTGACAGGACCAATGCCACATCTTTTGTCTTCATCTTGCTTTCTCAAATTTTGTGAAACGGATTGGCGGTTGCGAGCCCTGTGTCCCGAGGTTACCCAGCAACCCGGGGGTCCAAGTTAGCGAATTTTGTCATTTCTGACAAACAGGAGGATATTTTTTTGACACATTATGAGTTCGGGACGGGTCGGGCAGCAATGAAGCTGCCCCGGGCAGGGGCAGTCCATTCTTGAGACTACCTTTATCGGCAAATCTTGCAAGTTTTCCGGCAAATGTTATATCTTTGCAGAAAACATATAACAGTTATGAATATACAGCCCAAAGAACAGACTGCATTCCGCTTCGATGTCGAGATGATAGCAATGATGAAGAGGCGTTCAAAGGCATTGGGGAAAAGTATGAATGCATACGTTACGGACCTGATTATGAGGGACATCAGAGAATCTTGCTGTCTGCCGAAAGTCCGGTTGTCGCAGGATTATGATGAAACCGTGGAGAAATTCGCCGGCATTATGGCTTGTCCCTCGGTTGAGGAACTTGACAATGACGAAAGACTTGCACGTATATGGAAGCGGTAAGGATTTTCATAGACACCTACATAGTACTCGACTATCTCACAGGCAGGATGGGTGACGGGCAAGCCAAAACCATAGTCCAGATAGGACAGGACCCGAAGTTTGAACTGTGCATATCAATGCTCACTGCCGTCAATGTACTGTATTTTTCTAAAAAATATGCCCCCGCACTGCAACCTGCCGACCTCGCCAGGCTGTTCCACATCCTCCCGCAGGATTATCAGCAATACTGCGATGCCCAGACACTGGACCTCTCTGATTTTGAAGATGCCCTCCAGGTTTCCTGCGCCCTCCGTTCCGGCTGCCTGCTGGCAATCTCCAGAGACCATCATTTCCGCGCGGCACCCATCGTTTCTTTCACTCCGGAAGAATTCATAGCTGCCGTGGTGCAAGGATAGATCGCCGGTCAGGCAGCAATGGCGCTGCCCCGGCAGGATGGGGATTCATTTGCGGACGGAGATGGTGCGGCAGAGGATTGACTTTCTTTTTACACCGTCGGGGTCGGGGACATAGAAGTCGCTATAGACAATAAGGGCGGTGTTGGCATCCAGAGGGATGATTTCGGGATTCCCGCCTGCTCCGTCATATTCGTGGAAAGTGGGATTTTCAATCGGGACATTGGCAAGCGGAGAACGGTCGGATGCCGTCATCACTTCCAAAGGCTTGCTCCAATGCTTCCCTGCCCTGTCCAGAGATGCCTGAATGAATATCCCCGGACGCCCATAGACGACTATGGAAGTACCACATTCCAGAGTTGCAACCCTCGGGAGTGTGCCGCAGTCCGAGAAGACGACGGGCTTGCTCCAGGTATGTCCTCCGTCTTCCGAACGGCTCCAGTACATAGGGCTCCATTCCTCCCCGGTAGTGCCGTACCAGTTGGAACGGAAGAACCAGACCATAGAGCCGTCCGGCATAAAAGCAATGTCGCTGTCGGAAAAACCACCTGAAGCATAAGGATAGTCTTTCGTCCCGTCGGCAGGATATTCCATTTCGGCAACCATCCTGAATGAACGTGCCCCGTCCTCTGACACGAAAAGAGATGCCGAATAATATGGAGAATACACTCCTGTCTCACGTATGATATGCCCCTCACCCGAGAATGCAGTCACCCACAGCCGTCCGTCGGGAGAAACCCGGGGATAACCCCTCGGGAATACGGCTTTCAGCACGGGATGGTTGAAGCCGCCGTTGCAGTGGACCACACGGGACAGACCGGGCCAATCCACCGAGGCAGTATCTTTCACGACCTTTCCCGAAGAAAACCTCGAAACAGCCCATTCTACGGTCCGCAGAGACGGTGCAAGCCTTTCCGCCTTGTAGGTGTACGCCACAGCCCCGAACAAGTCTCCCCTTGCACCGTCAGGAATGGGGAAACACCCTTCTTCGGCAGGGCGAGAGAAATCATAGTCCGGTGTCCTGCGGTCAAAGGACTCGAATCTCCACCCGGTGAGCACCTTTGAGTTTTCCATAGGAAGCCTCACCACATCCCCGTCCGGAAGCACCGTGCCGCAGGAGTCAGCCACCTGCGGGGACACCTCTTTCCACTGCCTGCCGCCATCCCGGCTTTCAAACCAGCGATAAGGGTCGGCATAGGAAGTAAACGAGTCATCCGAAACGTGTACGGACACCACTATACGGTCTCCCATATCGTAGGGTACCGGGAACTGGTATGGTCCCCACAACTTTTCCTCCGGTCTGATGCCCTGTACGATTACCACAGGCTCTCCAAGCACAAGTTCGACGGAACGGGTGCAGGAGGGCAGCGCAACAGCTGCCAGGGCGGATAGGAATGGGTAAAATCTCTTCATCACAGATATCATCGGACAATTACTTGATCGAGGACCACCCGCCGCAAGGGACTTCAGCGGTGATAATCTTTCCGTTAGGCTGCTCTATTCTCACTTTCGGGGAACCGGATGCATTCAGGACATACAGTTTCTTGCTGCGGTCTCCCCTGTCGATGACGGCATTGTCCTGGAAAACCGCAACGATTCTCTCAGTCCCGCTTTCAGCCTCGATGACCGGATACCTCAATTCAGGATGCCGGGGACGGAACCTGCCCTTGAGAAGCGTTTCCCGATGCTCACGGGCAAAATCCAGCCACATCCTGACCATATCTGCCTGCTCCTGCGGAAGAGTCTCCAGCATCACGGAATACTGGATTACACCGAATATGGAAGAAATTATGGTCCTGCCCACATTTTCCGGAGTTTCGGCAAGATGCCATTCCAGCATATCGGAATGTACGGCCGTTCCACCGGCAATCAGACGCAGGTTGGCAATGCGGACACGGTTGTCGGCAGCATTTCCGGGGCAGTCTGCCGCCCTGAACATATTTCCATACTGTCTTATGGCTGGTCCGATGTATGCCTGACGGAATTCCAGCAGAATATCGGGCTTGATCGAGTGGAGAGTTGAAGACACGTCCTTCATCAGCACGTTCACAGCCTCGCTCACATTCAGAATGTCACGTCCGGCATAACCGTCGTCCAGGGCAGGGTCCTTGCCCTTGAACTTGAATTCGTCGATGAAATCCAGTTTGAATCCATCCAGGTCCCAATCTTTCAAAGCCTTGACATAGATGCCGATCAGATGGTCCCGGACATCGGGAAAGCGAGGGTCCAGAATGGCAGTGTTCCCGTCATCCCGGAGGAACTTGCCCTTGAAGATGCCGTATGCCTCACTGTTCTTCCCCACAAACGGCACACTGTACCATACCATATACTTCATTCCCAGTTTATGGACTTGAGCCACGTGCGCAGCCATATCGGGAAACTTGGAAACTGCAGGCTTCCAGTCGCCGCACCAGGAATATCCTTTCTGGGTGT